>JBGTCP010000391.1:0-7265 GCA_041748815.1 Chthoniobacterales bacterium | reverse complement strand
CTCTTTGGCTTTACCGATCGTGCCGTCGCGGTAAATAGGATGGGTGAGTTCAGGGCCGATGTAGGAAAAGGCGAGCGTGCCTGCGCCGTCTGCCAGCACACCTCCATCGCGCAATGCCTCTATCCACCATTGCCAGTCCTCGCCGCCCATGACTGCTTGTGTGTCGGCAATTTCCTCCTCGTTCGCTGGCGGGATAGTGATGTCCAGCACCTGCGCTTTGTCTGTGTCAAGTGTGCGTGACGTGTACTCCGCGCCAATCGGTTTAAGCGTTGAGCGGTGGGTCATGCCGGTGCGCGGATTGGTGCGACGCGGAGATGCAAGGCTGTAGACAATCTGGTCGACCTGGCCCCAGTCCTTTTTGATTTGCTCGACGACCAACGTTTTCATCTCGTCGGAAAATGCATCGCCGTTGAAGCTCCTGGCATAGAGTCCGGCAGCTTTGGCCGCCATCTCAAAAGCTGCAGAGTTGTAGTATCCGGCGGTGCCAGGTTTCCCGTCCGCTGCGGGTTTTTCAAAGAAGATGCCCATGGTGGATGCGCCGCACCCGAAAGCTGCCGTGATGCGCGAGGACAGTCCGTAGCCCGTTGAGGAGCCAATCACGAGCACTCGCTTGGGGCCAATGATCGGTCCCCGGCTCTTGACATATTCAATTTGCTCGTTCACCTGCGCAGCACACCCTTCGGGATGAGCTGTGACACAAATAAAACCACGGATTTTTGGGCGAATAATCATCAGGCGAATGTGGAGGTGCAAGGCGCAAGCTGTCCAGCTCTTTGTCTGGGATTGAAAAGCCACAAAGTCGAGTGCATGCTGCATGATTGATGAAAGAAAACGGCGGGCCCGATGCAGCAGTGCATTCGATTGTGGATCACCCAGGGATAGTGGGCGTTGAACCCTTGGCTGGAGGGGAACGGGTGGAAATTGCATTTGATCCAGTCGCGCTCAACGAAGCCGAAGTGCGGGAAATTGCGCTGACGCACATTCAACCGGGGACGGGGTCCTTTGAACGGCGGGTTCTCAGACTCGATGGTCAGGCCTGTGAAGCGGCAGCGACCAGAATGGAACGCCGCGTTGAGCAGGTGCCAGGCGTGCGGAAGGCCACAGCTACCTATGTCGGCCGCGTGCTCTGCCTCACCTTCGATGCGGGCATCACAAACGAGGCCACGGTCATGCAAGGGGTCAAAGCGGCAGGAGCAAAGGTCAAGCCTCTGCAACGAACCTCGGAGTCCTCACTCTGGCAGCGCATGAGGACAGGGGACCTCAATGAGGAACTCTCGTGCGGGGCCGGGCTGCTTTGCCTCATTGCCGCAGTGTTTGTCGGGCCTGGTTCCGCATTAAAAGGGATATTCTATTTGGGAGCGTACATTTTTTGCGGTCAATACGGAGTGCGCTCTGCAGTTGCTTCGTTGCGCGAGCGCACGCTGGACGTCGATGTGCTCATGGTCCTGGCGGCTCTGGGAGCTGCTACGGTGGGGGCACCCTTTGAAGGTGCGCTATTATTGTTTCTGTTCAGCTTTTCAAACGTGCTTCAGCGGCAGGCTTTGGATCGCGCGCAACGCGCAATCGAGTCACTGCTCAAGTTGCGGCCCGAGGAAGCCTTGCGAAAGCGTGGCGGATCGACAGAACTCGTCCCACTTGGGGCACTGCACCCACACGATGTGGTTGTGGTGCGCCCTGGCGAATTGCTGCCCGTGGATGGACTCGTGGTGGAAGGCTCCAGCAATGTGGATGAAGCCAGCCTCACAGGAGAATCATTTCCGGTCGCAAAATCAGAAGGCTCTCAGGTGTTTGCCGGCACGCAGAACCAGTCCGGCGCACTCGAAGTGCGGCTGACCAAAAATCCGGAAGATTCGACATTGGCAAAAATGGTAAAGCTAGTGGCTGAGGCGCAGGCGGAAAAATCGACCACGCAGCGGTTTCTCGAAAAAGCCGAACAGCGCTATGCGGCAGGCGTGATTGGATTCACCATCCTGGTTATGCTCGTGCCCTGGCTCGCGGCTGGTGAGGATTTCGCGAGCGCATTTTACCGGGCAATGACCGTGATGGTCGTGGCTTCGCCCTGCGCACTGATTATCAGCACGCCCGCTACGGTGCTCTCCGCGATTGGCGGCGCGGCACGGCGTGGCATTTTGATCAAAGGAGGAACGCATCTCGAAACTGCGGCACGCGTGGACATCGTGTGTCTGGACAAGACCGGCACGCTCACAACCGGAAAACCGACAGTCACAGAGATTGTGCTCCCCACCGGCGTGGAACAGCCCATGGCCGGAGACCTCAGTGAAGAAGCAACACGTTGCCTGAGAATGTGCGCAGCGCTGGAATCAAAGTCCGAGCACCCACTCGCAGCGGCAGTGGTGCGAGCGGCAGAGGCATTGCACCTGGATTTGCCGTCCGCGTCCGGGTTTCAGGCAAATGCGGGGCGGGGCGCAGTGGCGGACATTGATGACCGCCGCTTCATGGTCGGCAGCGAGCGCTTTTTTCAGGAATCCAATGTCGCCGGGATGGAAGTGCTCGCGCCCCGCGTTGCTTCTTTGCAAGCAGAGAGCAAAACCTGCATCTGGCTGGGCGAGCGGCTTGGCGAGCAATGGATAGCAGTCGCGGCATTTGCTCTGGCTGACACGCTGCGCCCATCGGCGCATCTACTCGCAGCGCAACTTCGGGAACTTGGAGTCAAAAAGGTGATCATGCTCACCGGGGACCAGCCAGCAGTCGCAGATGTTATTGCCAGGGAATCGGGCATGGATGAATTCCACGCAGCGCTACTGCCTGCGGACAAGGTGGAATTGATTCGCGCGCTCAAACGTGAGGGCACTGTGATAATGATCGGCGATGGTGTCAATGATGCGCCCGCGATGGCCACCGCACATCTCGGAGCTGCGATGGGAGCTGCTGGCACGGACGTGGCTATGGAGACAGCCGATGTCGTCCTCATGGGCGACAAGTTGGAAAACATCCCCTTACTCGTAGGAATGGCCCGGCACTCCAAACGCGTGCTGATCCAAAATCTGACATTCGCCACAGCGGTGATTCTCGTGCTCGTAGCCGCAGCCCTCGGATTTGCCTTGCCGCTGCCCATCGGCGTAATCGGCCATGAAGGCAGCACAGTGCTGGTGTGCTTGAATGGGCTGCGCCTGCTCGTCTACAGCCGATGAAACTAGCGCTGCTCCAATGGGGCGTGCTCTTTTGTATTCTCGCCAATAGCTACAGCTCCCACAGCTCCTATAATTGTGGCGGCAGAATACATTCCGGCTATGAGATATTCGCCACTTTCGATAAGCGTCATTGTTTCCAGACTAAAGAACGAGAAGGTAGTGAACCCGCCACACAGCCCTGTCATCCAGAACGCCTTGCGGTGCGGACTGCGCAACTGTGCCGCAAAAATGCCAATGCTCAGCGATCCGGCAATGTTGATAATGAGGAAGGCCCACGGAAATCCGGCAGGAAAAGATTCTGCGAGCGCATGAGAGAAAAAATACCGGAGGCATCCACCAAGCCCACTCCCTGCTGCGGCCAGGAGCATTCGCTTCACAGCACCCTCCCTAGAGCGAGTCCGCCAGCGACTGCGATGAGGCAGAGCGCCCAGGTGCCAAGCCCGTTCAATGCCGCTTGCCGGTACGATCGGGACTTGAGCAAATTCCAGGTTTCCAGCGCCCAGGCCGAGATAGTGGTGAATCCACCCAGAAATCCAACGACAGCGAACAGTGTGAAGTGTTCATAATCCTCCTCACGGTTTTCGATGATCGAGGTCACCATCAGCCCGGTCAAAAATGCGCCCAGGCAGTTGACGATCAGCGTGCTGCGTAACGGGACATGCTCGGCGGCGGCAAAGCGGCACACTCCTCCCAAGGCACTCCCGAGAAACACTAATAAAAAGAGCATGATCATCAGCTCGCCAAGCTGTAGAGGAGCCGGATAGCGATTACGAGAATTTGCTTGAAGGCCATTTTCTTCTTTGCAGATCTATGGTGTCAGTCTCCTGATGAAGAGCGAGAGAGGGTCGCTAATTGGATGCAGACCGGTGAGGAACCCGACCGCCAGGAAGCTCGTCTCCGGCCGTCTATAAAACGCTGTAGGCACTCTACCTACACGGGTGTGGGTGATGCACTGACTATTTAGTTTCGGAGTCTACCAATAGGTTGTTGAGCACCACCAAGAGAAATGCCGGGAAGCTGGCAATAACCAACCAAGGTGGCAATCGACATCAACACCATGAAATTCAAAAAAAAACTGATAGGAATCTTAATCCCACTCATCGTATTAGCCCTCGTGCATGTAGCCTCGATGCTGCAGAATGATTTTAGCCCAGTCATCCCCGCAGTACTGGCGCCGGAAGCAATCACTCAGGACGGGGACTTTGTCAGAGTGGAAGCGCTTCCACGCATCAGCGCATCGGCTGGCTGCGATGTGAATCCACTCTACGGAGGAGTCTCCTTGCAAGCAGGAGCGTCGGGCGATCTGTATACCAAGGGTGACGGTGCGGATCAGATCTTCAGTGTCACCGGAATCGTCGGCGGGGCTTACGCAACGACTCCGGCCACAGCCCCGGGTGACATCCGCATTATTTATAAATACCCGCCTCCAGCTCTTCCAGAGCCCGATCTGCTGTTATTGCTTTTCATGGCAGGGTTGTTTTTAATGCTGGTCCGCCGGCGAGGTGATCGCAACAGAGGACCCCTCAATCAAATTCCTGTCTGGGTGTATCCCTCCCTCAGTCGGGGAAATTGAGTGTATGGCCGCTATTTGAGAAGCTTATGCTCAATAGCATAACGGGTGATTGCGACCAGGCTGTTCGTTCCTGTTTTTTCGTAAATCCGGTCCCGGTAAGTTCCCACTGTTTTGTCGCTGACCCCGAGGTTGAAGGCGATTTCCTTGATCGTGATGTTTTCGGAAATAAGCCTGAGGACCTGGAGTTCTCTGTTGGAGAGCTTTGCCAATGGGAGGGCGGAAGATTTCAGGAGCGTTTTTTCCAAGAGTAAATCGCTGGTTTTCTTACTCAAAAAGCGTCTACCGGCAAGGACGGTTGAGACAGCTTCCTTGATGTCATCGGATATGGCTGTTTTGGTCAGGAATCCAGAAGCACCAGCAATAATCGCCGACACGCCTGATGCCTCTTCACTGTCACCGCTCAATACCAGAACTGGAAGCTCAGGATACATCCTGCGAATTGATGCGATCACCTCAAATGCGTTCAGTTTGTCGGGCGATGGCATTTGTAGGTCGAGGAACACCACATCTGGCGGTCCCCCAGCAATGCGTTCCATGGTCTCACGAAAATCTGAAGCTTCGGTGACTGAACAACGAGGAAAGCATCTCACGAGATAATGTCTCAGCGCTCTGCGGATCAGTTCGTGATCGTCCGCAATGAGAAACCGTTTTCTGTCAGGCTTTCTGGACTGGCTCAAATGTGAGTTTTTGCGGGGAGGATTTAAACTCGTAATCACAAACCAACGATATCATGAGACTAGTTAACCACACCAGAATTTAAATAATTAATAACAATAATAATGCCTGTATTGAACTTTTGGAAACGGGCTTGAACAATGGATATTTCCCCAATGTAGTCCGCCAGCGACTGCAACGAGGCAGGGTGTGGAGGAGCTACTTCTATGAATCGCCGCTTGTTGATAGGGTGCACGATTTCCGGGGTTTTACTTCGCAACTTGAGTCCGCTTTTTACTGAAAAGGTGCGGAAATCGCGACTCCCATTCTCCGGGCAGGCGCACCGGTTTCATCTCAGGTGCCTGGACGACGGCGAGCATTTGGCGGGATGTCACGAGGAGAGAAGCATCCGCCGGACGTCGGATTTCAAAAGCACACCAGAAGCGCATGCGTTCAATGGATTCGAGCGTGCCGTGTACGATGATTTCATCTCCCAGTCTCGCGGGGCGTTTGTAGTCGATCTCGGTGCGGATAACGACCGGATACATGCCTGTGCTTCCCATTTCGGTGAGTTTCCATCCGAGTTGCTCAGCCAGCAAAGTGCGCGCGGTTTCAATGAATCGCAGGTAGGCGATATTGTGGACGACGCCCGCGCAGTCTGTGTCGAAGAACATGACTTGCACGGGCACCTGCAATGCGGGAGTTACAGGATCTGGCATTTCAGTAAGGCTCGGCGATGATCCTGCGCTCGGGATTGAGCGCCTCGGGGGTCTTGAAAATCGGCCCGGGCTGCTTATTGAGGAGTTGAATGCCAGTCAGCACAAACTCGGGGTAGAAACCGTTGCTTGCGGGCTCGTAAACTTTTTCGCCGGAGAATCGTCCTTCCAGCCGGTATTCGTGTCCATTGTCGAATCCGAAATCCCACGCTTCACGATCCGGTGCAAGCTTCTTGTTTTCGTTCAGCATGACGAGCTGGGAATCCGCCCATGGTTGCCGGGGCTGGCGCACGTAGCCCCAGAATTTATAGTCCTTTTTGTAGTAGCGCCGCCCGATGAAATAATTCCCCGGCACTTCCTGCTCGATGGCCGCTAGCATGGGAGCGCGCGCTCCCGCTCCGGGCAGCCCGCCAGTGGTTTCGCAGCCGACCATTAACAAGGCGGTTAATACTAATATTCCAAATCGCATCCATTGCATCCAGTGAGTATTCCGCGACGGAGGTAATTTTTCCACAACGAAAATGCCGATTCGGTGTAATAGTATGGAATTCCCGGCGGAGAAATTTCGCCACGGAACGCACAAAACCTTGAGAGACTTATGACTGGAATACAGACTGGAATCGCGGCTTGCGTGTGGGCAGGCTCGCTGGGTGCCGCATTTTTTGCGGGAATGAAGCTGCAAGCTCCACCCGTGGAACGCGGTGCTGAAGTGCTGGTTGATTCGCCGTTTCCCTCACGTCCTGCGGATTTTAATGTGCGCACATCCCCGGGACCCACCGAGAGCGAATCCACGGCGGATGGATCCATTTCCGTCGGCTCAGAGGGCTTCGGGGCTCCCGGCCCGGGCTCCTTCGCCGACAGACTTACGCGCGCATTGAGTGAGACCGATCAGGTCCGGCGCAGTGGTTTGCTTGCGGCCTTGCTGGAAAATCTTTCCCCGGAAAACCTGGCCGAAGTGCTCGCAACCTTTGAAGCCGGGGGAATGGATTGGGAGCGCAGTTCAGAAATCCAAATGCTACTGCACGCGTGGGCACGATTCGATCCGCAGGCGGCTATCGAATATGCTTACGGAAGTATGGACGGCCGTCGGGGAGCATTTATGGCGGGCAGTGTAGTGCGTGAATGGGCCGGGCGCGATTTCAATGCCGCGTACTCCTGGGCTCAGGGCCT
>JBGTCP010000390.1:0-3564 GCA_041748815.1 Chthoniobacterales bacterium | reverse complement strand
CCAGAATCCGTTTTAGATCTGCTTCAAGTGCACAAAGGTCAAACTGAGCACGGTTCAATCCGACGCAGTCATAACTGCGTACGAGTGCGGCCCCAAGCCTTCCGCCAGCTCCCAAAACCAGGATCTTCATGCGTGGCGCGCGAGAATGTCTTCCCACCATGCGCGGTTCTGCACATACCATTCCACGGTTTCGCGGATACCCTTAGCTGGAGAGTGCAGTGGCTTCCAATTCAGCTCCGTCTTGATTTTTGAGGAGTCGATGGCATACCTCCGATCATGGCCTAGCCGGTCTTCCACAAAGCTGATCAGAGACTTAGGCTTATCGAGTGCTTCGAGGATGAGATTTACGACCTCAAGGTTTTCGAGTTCACCATCAGCGCCGACATTGTAAACCTCACCCGCTTTGCCATTGAAGAGGACGTTGCAAATCGCGGCACAATGATCATCGACATGAATCCAATCGCGCACGTTTTTGCCGTCCCCGTAGACAGGCAACGGCTCGTCCCGCAGGGCTTGCACGATCATCCGGGGAATGAGCTTTTCAGGAAACTGGTATGGGCCGTAATTGTTGGAGCACCGGGTCACGACCACGTCTTGTCCAAATGTCCGGTAATTTGCCAACACGAGGTGGTCCGCCGCAGCCTTGCTTGCGGAATAGGGCGAGCTCGGATCGATGGGTGAGGATTCGGTGAACTGGCCCGTTTCCCCAAGTGAGCCGTAAACTTCGTCGGTCGAGATCTGAAGAAACCGTTTCACACCATGACGGCGTGCGCAATCGAGCAGCACTCCGGTGCCGACGATGTTGGTGTGAATGAAATTTTCTGCCGAATTAATGCTGTTATCCACGTGCGATTCCGCAGCCAGATTGAGCACCGCGTAAAATTGATGCTTGGTCATGATGGCGTCCATCTGATCCGCATTTGCGATATCCGCGTGGTAAAATTCGTAATGCTCGCCGGAGTCATCCACCACGCCATCCAGATTGGCGAGGTTGCCCGCGTAGGTGAGGGCATCCACGTTCGTGACAAAGGCAGGCTTGTAATGGCCGAGAATATATCGGATGAGATTGCTTCCGATGAAGCCACATCCACCTGTGATTAAAAGTCGCATAAGTGGCAATATCGGTAACTGCAAATGACATTATTGCCAAGAAAATCTCATGCTCCGGCAACATTGACTGCACCGGAGCCTCCTCCCGCCGGAATGCGCTACGCCTGTCAACGGTGCACGAACTGCTGCCGGTGGCCTGGATTTGTTGCCATCACGGAAGCGGATATCGCAAGAATGAGCGCGTTTTTAAAACTGAGTGAAGAGAGCTTTGTAAATCGGTTTACGCGTCTGCGCACAAATCGCGACGGACTTGCGCTCAACGAGCAAGCGGATGGGGCGTGCATTTTTTTGGAGGGCCGGGATTGTGCGATTCAGCCGGTCAAGCCGATGCAATGCAGCGGATTTCCGAACACATGGAATTTCCCAGGCTGGCGGGATGTGTGTGAGGCGATCCCGGTGCCAATCACGGAGGTCATGGAATGAAGTCCAATCTGGAAGGTTGGAAGCCGAAAGGAATGGATTGGGCGATCCTTTTGGTGGCGCTGGCCGTGCGCCTGATCCTGCTCGATGTGAAACCTGCACACTTTGATGAAGGTGTGAACGGATGGTTTGTGGATCAGCTGGTGAAAACCGGCACATTTAAGTACGACCCGTCGAACTACCATGGCCCGTTTCATTTCTACGTGCTTTTCATCTCGCAGGTCCTTTTCGGCCGGGGGTTGTGGCAGTTGCGGATCCCTGTGGTCATTGCCAGCGTCCTCACGGTATGGTTGATCATTGCGCTGCGGCGGCATTTGCCGGAAGGTGCCTGCCGGATCGCTGCGGTGGCGATGGCTGTTTCACCGGCATTTGTTTTTTACGGAAGATACTCCATTCATGAGCCGTGGCTCTTGCTGTTTCTGGTGATGTTCTTGCACGGAATTTATGGACTGGTGCGCGAGAATGGCGTTCGGGATTTATGGATCACGTCGATGGCGCTGGTGGGGATGGTGCTTACTAAAGAAACTTATTTGTTGCATGGGGTGGCATTTGCACTGGCCGTTCCCTGCCTGCTTCTGTGGGAAAAGGTAGTGCCCAGCACGGATTCTGCCGCTTTGCCACGCCGGAAATGGAACGCGCAGGACCTCTGGAGGGTGGGGGGCGTCGGTGTTGCACTGCTGGTCTTTTTTTACTCCGGCAATCTTCAAAACTTCGCGGGACTCACGGGCATGTGGGAGACATTCACGATCTGGGCGGAGACCGGGTCCGACGGTCACGGGCACGAAAAACACTGGTCGTATTGGCTCTCGCTGATGTGGAAATTGGAATGGCCCGTCCTGCTGGGTCTCGCCGCGTGTGTGCGATTCCTCATGCCCTCGACCCGTGCTGCGCGTTATCTTACCATCTATAGTGCGGGCACGTTGCTGGCCTACACTCTCATTGCTTACAAAACCCCGTGGTGCAATATCGCCATCTATTGGCCGTTCCTTTTACTCCTCGGAATCGTGGTCCACGAAGCCATGCGTACCCGCCTACGCTGGCCCGTGCTGGCCCTCGCAATGCTCGCACTTGGTCACTCAGCATGGCATATGGCCCGGCTGAACTTTTTTGACTACACGAGTGACAACGAGCCCTACGTTTATGTCCAAACCTACAAGGACATCAATTTGCTCCTCGATCCGCTTTTCGAAAAAGTGAAAGAAGATCCCTCCGCCATGCACCTGCCGGGACACATTCTATCCCGGAGTGTGTATCCGCTTCCATGGGTCCTCGCCGAGTTCACCCGGGTGGTATTCCATGACAGGGAATCCATGCCCCAGCCGCCCGATGCCGCGTTCATCCTTGTGGATGAAGATCAGGCGGAGCGGTTCCGGGCCGCCCTGCAGGAGGATTACGTCGATTATCCCGTGCGCTTGCGCTCGGGACAGGAGCCGCTTGTGCTTTTCATGAACCTGAGCGAGTTTCCCCATCTCGCTCCATGAATTTCAAACTCGCATCCCAATACAAACCCTGTGGCGATCAGGGTCAGGCCATCGAGAAATTGACCCGCTCTGTGCTTGCGCGCAACCGGCATCAGACACTGCTCGGAGTGACCGGATCTGGCAAAACGTTCACTGCGGCCAATGTGATCGCGAATGTCGGACGCCCGACGCTCGTCATCTCGCACAACAAAACACTCGCCGCCCAGCTGTACTCGGAGTTCAAGCAATTTTTCCCGGAGAACGCGGTCGAATATTTTGTGAGCTACTTCGATTACTACCAACCGGAGGCCTACAGCCCGCGCACGGACACTTACATCGAAAAGGATTCGTCCATTAATGATGAAATTGAGCGCTTGCGCCTGTCGGCAACCAGCTCATTGCTTACGCGCCGGGACGTGGTGGTCATTGCTTCTGTCTCGTGCATCTACGGATTGGGCTCGCCTGAGGATTACATGAACATGCTTCTTACGGTGAAACTGGGGCAGTCGATGTCGCGCGAGGCATTTCTGGCGCGCTTAGTGGACATGATTTACGAGCGCAACGATATCCAATT
>JBGTCP010000389.1:0-4373 GCA_041748815.1 Chthoniobacterales bacterium | reverse complement strand
TTGCGCCACTCGGCGAGTTCGGAGTCTGACTTGAATCCGGGCAGCGGTGTTGGGAAGTCGGTGGTGGCAGTGAATGCGTTGCCGGTTAAGACAAATCCGGCGGCAATGGCTGCCAGAGTCGATTTCATGCTGTTTTTTATTTTCATGGTGTCCTTGTGGTTGGTGTTGCTCAATAAGAGTAGCTTGGACAGTTTTGAAAATGGTGTGAAGCGAGGACCGACCCCTGCGGAGCCCACTGGAGTTTGGATAAGGTTATTTCAGATCAAAATCCTTTATAACACTTGATAAGTTTCTTTGATGAAAGCGTTTTGATAGATAATCATACTCCGCGAGTCCATCGTAAGGTTTACCGCCATAACCTCCAAAGGCACCAGTAATTCTTAATTTTCCATTTTCATCAAAACTAAATGGCCAAATAGACTGCTTGGAGAGATCTCCCCTAACTTCATGTGAAAGCACGAAACCTCCGAATTTTGGCGGATGTGGGCTGTCTGTTTCCACAGGAATATTCCATATAATCCGATTCAGAAGAAATACTATTGCTTCTGCTCTCATGCTGCTTTCCCCGTCTTCAATGTCTTTTATTCCAGCAACTTTAAGGAGAGTTTCAATAGTGTTTCGCGTGCGTTGAGTGTCGTGACCAATTAATGGCAGCAGTTGATCTATTAGTGAATAGGCATGAACGTGGATTTCACTCTCTGGAATGTTAGCCCAGTTTGGATCATTTAGTATTTCCTCGAAATCAATTTCTTCTGAATATGCTCCATGGCTAATTATGACTGCCAAAATAAAAGCCGAAATAATATTAATTTTCATAATAATGAGTGTATTACTCCCAACTCACAGTAAGAAAATGGGATGCAGATCCGGTCCCGCCTGTTGACCACCATGCAGGTTCCTGACGAGTGGCTCTTAGCCCGTGGGCAAGTGCCACCTCGGTTTTGGACCAGGAAATTGGATGATTATCCCCGAAATCATTGGAGAGTACAAACAATTTTGCATCTCCTGTCCAACCGGCGCTGCCATACGTTGAAGCGATAGTGAACGCCGGCGTGGTAAATCTATCTAATCCGCCTCCATCTACAATAGCCCCGTTAGAAACTTGCCAAGCCTCCCAATAATGGTCGCCCTGTGGCGAAGTTACTAAACTATCATCCGATCTATTCCATACTTCTATAGTAAGTTTCGCCTCTTGGATAATCCAGCCATTAAAGTTTGGATCATTTAACTTCCAAACAATATTTTTTTGGCCCTGCGCAATAGTATCTGGACCAATTTTTTGGGGGCCCCCTAAAATAGTTTGATATCCTAGCGGATTAGCAGCTTGGTCGTCTTCTGTTCCAGAAACGGTAACGCACCCCAACCAATCAAATTCCATGGTCGGCACTGCCATATAAGCCAAATTATTCGCTCCGTCTGGAAATCCACTTGGATCATGGCTGCTCCATCGCGCCAGCTCTGGATTATAGTTACGATAGAGAAAGGTGTATTCACCGACTTCTTCCACAAAGGGTTTTCCTGTATAAAAAAACCGCGAGGTTTCTCGGGCTGCCATTCCCGCAGCTTCTTCGGCTTCCGCTTTAGCAATGAGGTCGTTGCGCCATTCGGCCAGTTCGGAGTCTGACTTGAATCCAGGCAAGGGTGCCGGGAAGTTGGTGGTGGCAGCGAATGCGCTACTGGTTATGACAAGTCCGGCGGCGATAGCGGCCACGATGGGTTTTATTTTCATGGTGTGTTTATGGTGGGTGGTTGTTGGATGTCCGGGGGGACGGGTGGCGCACGGGGCGCGAGGTTGGTGGAAGTGTCGAGGGAGTGTGCTGAAATTCCGGGTGCTTTGACAGGTGCGCCAAAGGCTGTGAGGCGGGTGAATTCCACTTTGGTGTCCTGGATTGTGGCGAGGGTGGTGCCTAGGAGGTCGTTTAGGTGCCAAGTGAGTTCGTGGGGTTTTCCCACCGTATACGATGCCACCGGGATTCCGCCGCTCGGATGCGGCTCGGTCACGTAGACGGTGCCATCGCGCATCAGAAGTGCCAAGCCATCCCAGAGGTAATTTTCGACTTTGGATTTTCGATTTTCGATTGCAGCGGTGGACACGGCGCGGAGTTCGGAGGGAGCGGCGCCTGTGGATGTGGTGGTTGTGGCGAGTTGGCCGTCGGGCCAGTAGGTGAATTGGGTGCGTGTGCCGTCAGGGCGCTCTAAAGCGGTGAGTTTGTCGAGCCATCCGTAGGTGCGTTTCTCTTCACCCGGATTCCCCAGCATGCGACCGGCGCGGTCATAGGCGATGCGGTTGATTTCCTGCTCTGCGGATTTCCAGACGATGTCGGCACTGGTCTCCAGGATCTTGAGGGCGGTTTCCAGTTTGCCGTCGGGGACGAGGCCCTTCGGCAGATCGCGCATGGCAGTTAGTTGATTGCCAGCGTTGTACTGCATGGCGGTGATTCGGCCCCCGATGGATTTTAGGATCATGTTTGCAGCGGCGTCATAACGATATTCTTCCATGGCGCGGCCGCTCGCGTCGTCCAACACACTGATCAGTCGGCCTGCCGGGCAGTATTCGTAGCGATGGGTCTCGCCATTCCATGCACGGCGGGTGACCTGGCTGGCGGCGTCCCATTCATATCCCAGTTTCACTGGCTCAGCAAAATGCTTGCCGGAGAATTCCATCCCGCGCAGTCGCCCCCTGTCCATCATGGCCCACCGTGCTCACAATCTCGGGTGCTTCTGCCGCACCATAGATCCGGCGGGCCGGGCGTCCGGCGGCATCATACTCAATGCTCAGGATGGGGAATCCGTTGGCACGGATCTGAGCTAACCGTCCGATCTGATCATATTTGTAGTCCACTTGTTGAAGCACATCGTAGCCTGCGGCGCGTCCAGCCCTGCCGCCACTGCCCCTCTGTTCCTGGATGAGTCGGGCTAAAATGAGCCCGGTGCGGCGTCCGGCAGTGTCATGCCGGTATTGGAGCAAATATTCACCATCCCGCTGCACCATTCGCATAGCCATGAGCCTCCCGTTTGGATCGTATTGATTGATGAAGGAAGAATCCGGCGAAACCGCCGAAAGAATTCGTCCACGTTGATCGTGTGCGTAGTCAATGGTTTGACCGCCTCCATAATCGACCCGGCTGAGTCTGCCAGCGGCATCATATGTGTTGCGAATGGTTTGTTCGCCATTATTGCGCTGGGTGAGCCGTCCGCGACTGTCAAACTGGTTGGCAAGGACATGGCCGATGGCATTGGTCTGCTTGAGCAGGCGACCGGCGGGATCGTACTCGAAGTCGATGCGGTTGCCATTGCCATCGATCTGGGCAATGCGGCGGTTGAAAGCATCGTATTCATAGCGGGTGGTCGAGCCATCGGGCAAAATCTCGGTGAGCAGATTGCCTGCGTGATCGAATTCTACTTGTTTGACGCGCCCGAGTGGATCGCGCTCGCCCACCAGCTTCCCGGCTTCGTCGCGCAGGCTTTCAGTAATGAGTTCACCATCACGCACGACCGCTTCAACCTGCCCAAGGGCATTGGTTTTGAATTCGGTGCGGGCCCCATCAATGCCCACACGCGCTTTAAGGCGTCCGGTGGGTTCGTATTCTGTGACTTCCCGCAAATCGCCGCGCATGACCGTGGTGCGCCGACCAAGTTGATCATAGGCAAAGCGGGTGGTGATGCCATCGGGACCGGTAGCACCCTCAACTTCTCCCCGGCGGTTGTAGGAGACCCGTGTCGTATTGCCATCGCGGTCACGGGTGGCGGTGAGCAGGCCAAAGTCGTTATACGCAAATTCTGCGACGACGACATTTTTGCGCCGTGTGCCTTCGCGCAGGCGGATGGGCTTAGTCAGATACTGCGCGGCATCGGCACGTCCTAGCTCCGGCCCCTGGCGTCCGGCTTTTTCGGGGTAATCGAAAAACGTGCTGAGTCCATTTTCGTCAATGCGCTCGGACAGCAATCCGGTGCGTCGGTCGTATCGGTATTCAACGAGGAGACGTCCGTTTTCTTCAATGCGACGCAGCTTGCCGTCGTAGCGCTGACCTGGTGCCCGGTGGTAGTAGGTGACCCGCTCCAGCTCTCCCTCCTTGGCTGCTTGCATGCCGCGGGCCGGGGAGTGTGTGAAATTCTGCACCAGACCAGTGCGGGTCGCGAGCTGGACGGATTCACTGTTCCACTTGTCGCGAATACTTTCGTCGCGTCCGTAGGTGTAACTGTAGGTGGGATCTTCGATGAGCCATTGGTTGGCGGGATCGCGTTCGACGCCTGTTTTTTGAGAAGGTGCCTTGCCATCGTAGGGTCGGACAAACTCTGTTTTATAATCGGAAATTGATGCCGGGGTCGCACCATCGCCCCGAATGGTGCGGGCCAGCACACCGGTCTTTGGT
>JBGTCP010000388.1:0-3199 GCA_041748815.1 Chthoniobacterales bacterium | reverse complement strand
CGAGGCACCCGGATCGAACGGCTCATGGTGCAGGTGGCGGTAAACGGCCCGGGATAGTGGTGTTACAGTGGGTTCAATCATAGCGACCCGCCCTCCCGGTTTCAATGTCCGGCTCGCTTCGCGGAAAAATTCACGCGCATTTCCGACGTGATGCAGCACATTGATCATGAGAATGGCAGACAAGCTCGTGTCTTCGAAGGGCAGATCTTCGGCTGAGCATACCTGATCCAGGAAGGGAAGTGCTACAACATCCGTTCGGATAAGATTTGGGACGAATTCATCGAGAAAACCACCTCCTGTTCCGAGTTCAATTTTTGCTCCGGGCGGAACTTCCGCCACGGCACCGGCCAGTTTGCGGTACCACACTGTGAATGCATACCGTTTGGCAGGATCGTTCAAAACCGCCTGTCGCCGGAGGGTGGAGGTTTCCGGCGCATCCAGATCCACCCCCCGCAATTCAGGGATTTCAAACCGCCTGCGCAAAGCTCCCCACCGGCTATGCGAGTCATTTTTCATCGTGAGCTTCATGATTTTTCAGAGCCTGGGCGAGGATGTCAAGGTAGAGAACGCGGGCCCTCGCGTTCCGATGGTAGTGCCCAGGCCCTTGGGAACCAGATTCCGAATGCGGTCAAGGGCCTGACCGCCCTACCTCCACTGCTCACTTTTCCACCCTTGCAAGCACTGCCTCATACACCCGGCGCGCCCTTTCAAGCTGCTTGACCGCCGGGGACTTTAAGATTTCATCCCGCAATATGGACTTGTCCAATTGGACCCGGGGCGAGGATCGGGCTTCTTCGAATTTCAGCTTCTCGAAGCATATTTCCACATTTTCGGGGGTGTGCTCAAATAATTTTAAGTCTGCGCCGAATTTGCGGTTGCATCGCTGCATAATGGCACCCATATCAGTGGTGATTTCTTCAAATGTTGCGACGACCACTTTATCCAGTTGTGGCAAGAGTGCTTCGTAAAACCATGTGTAATGCCTAAAAGCCTGGGCAGGTGTGGCAATGAAGTCTCTCGACAGGAGGGAAACCACTGAGCCCAGGGGCTCACGAATCATCACGATGCAAGGGATCTTGTGATCAATGGCCACCTGCACACTGGCCGGCACATGGAGATGATGTGCGATCCGCAAATCCGGATTGCAGCTTTCGATGGCGTAGAACGCAAAAGAGTTAGCGGATCCCCCGAAACCTTCCAACGTCAGATCATGCTTCCCGGGAGTTGTGAAAAAATCGATACGGTTCCGGTCCAATGCGTGACCGTAGGCCCGGAATAGTCCCGGGTGGCATGCGCAACGGTCCCGGATTTCGTGTTTCATCCATCGTGCGGCTTTGCGGGCCTTCTTGAGCAGTGCCATTGTGTGTCGGGTGTCTATCAATTCAAAACGGACGGATTGTATCTGGAGCATGCAGGGAAGGCCCCCGGGAGAGCAATCTTTTTAAAGTGTGCAAAAAGGAGGTGTTTTGTCTAACTCTGCGAGATGAAAATTGCCCAGATCGTGGTTGATAACCGGGAGGCTTATCGGGATTACGGCCCACCTGCACCATGGTTTGGCACCGCTCCCACTGCGCTGTATGAGGGCTTCGATTTGCTCATCTCCGAAGGTGAGCCACTGGAGGTGCATATCATCTCCTGCACACAGCAACCAGTTGCTGCGCCAGCCCGCATCGGAAACCTGTTTTTCCATAGTTTGCACGTCCCGAAGTTCGGTTGGCTGCGGACCGGATATCAGGGATGCATTCGCGCTGTGCGGCGGAAGCTGGATGAGATTTGTCCTGATGTCGTGCATGCTCAAGGGACTGAGCGGGAATGCGCGATTAGCGCTTCTTTTTCACATTATCCCAAAGCTTTGACGATTCATGGGAATTTGCGGCAGATCCGGAGACTGCTCGGACGGCCTCTGTGGTCGATTATGGGGCTGCAATCGATTCTTGAGGGTTTTGTGATCCCGCGTTTCAATGGGGTGGTTTGTATCTCCAAATACACAGAGGATTTAGTCGCTTCAGAAGCCAAACGTGTGTGGTCGATTCCCAACGCGGTGGACTCGAGATTTTTCTCCGCAGTCAGACGCCAGCCCAATGTCCCTATGCTTTTTTGTGTGGGCACGATCGATCCGCGCAAAAATCAGATCGCCTGGATTAAGGCAATCGATGCCATACAGGCGAAGTGGGGTTTTGAGGTTCGTTTTTTTGGGGACCACTCGCCCGGTTCGCCTTATTGGCAGGAGTTTGAAAATGAGGTGATCAAGCGCACCTGGTGTCACTTTGGCGGGCGGCTCTCCATGGAAGATTTGTTTCATGAACTGGAGGCTGCGTCCGCCCTCGTGTTGCCGTCTCTGGAGGATAATTGCCCAATGGTTGTGCTCGAAGCCATGGCAGCAGGCGTGCCGGTGGTTGCATCCCGGGTTGGTGGAATTCCCGAGATGATTTGCCACGCCGAAACGGGGCTTCTCATGGATCCGCTGGACCCGGACGATATGCGTTCAACATTGAGTTATGTGATCGAGGACCCGGCGAGGGCTGAGGCGATAGGGGAGGCGGGAAAAAAATACGCAGCCAGTGTGCATCATCCCCGCGTGATCGCTGCATCCCACCTGCGAGCGTATGAATCACTCATCCGCTGATGCGGGTTTATGGTATGAGGTAGTTGCGGTCAGGCCCTTGACCGCCGTGACTGTGTTCGGGAGGCAACACGAACTCTTTGTCCAGATCCAGTCGGATGGCGAGGGCCCGCCATCCCTACCTGAGGCGTTCGCCTCAACCGCCATCCCGGCATCGAAGGGGATCGGCTTGCTACTTTGGTAGAGCGGTCAGGCCCGTGATTGCATCACTTGGCGGTAAATGCCTACGATTTGCATGCCCACTTCGGTCCATGAGGGCAATTGGATATTGGGTGGCTGCAATTCCGGGCATCGGTCGTAAAATGTCTTCAGTAGGCCAACATTGTTCTCACAGTTCCTGTTGATGAGATAGCTCGCTTGCCCGCCAAAGCGTTCCTCGGACCAGGGCTGATCCTGCACGAGGATCGGCAAGCCGCATGCCACTGCTTCGTGAGCCGAGAGACACCAGTTTTCGTGCCTGCTGAAGCAGACGTATCCCCGGGCTTTGCTGAGCAGAGCGACCAAGGCTTCCTCATTCGAGACATGCGGCGTGTGCAAAACCCATTGGTTGTCGACGAGTCTCTGAAATCGCTTCCA
>JBGTCP010000387.1:0-3293 GCA_041748815.1 Chthoniobacterales bacterium | reverse complement strand
AAAATAGAAGAGGCCGCGAAACGCCCAGATATCCTGCCAGTAGCGCTGCTCGCTCTTCCCTGCCTCAATCACCAGTTCTTGATCCTTGCTGGTCAACACAATGCGTCGCATCCTGACTCAAACCCCGTGTTCGTCAAGCATCCGAAGCATTCGAGATTGAAAATAGGCGCATTTCCACAAATTGCGGCTTGATGCGCAGATTCCCGAAAGGCCACTATCACTCAATGTCTTCTACCCCACACACTCCGCGGGACTTCCTGCGCAAATGGATCGACGCCGTTAATCATGGCGACGTGGATTATCTATCCGGCCTTTACGATGCCGGCGCCGTTCTCATTCCCACATTTTCAAATCGCCTGTTGAGCACGCCCGAACGCATTCGGGGATATTTTGAAAAGCTGGCTAAACGCGATTATCTCGACCTCGCATTGCACGAGAATACCGTAAGTTCGCATGCCGTGACCGATGCCCTCAGCAGTCTCTGCGGGATTTATTGCTGGCGTTTCGCCGTGGATGGAGAAGTGCTCAGTTTCGAAGCCCGTTTCAGCTACATGCTCGATTTCTCGAGAGAGGCTCCTATCCTCCAACACCATTCCTCGCAAATTCCACGCATGCTCTAACCTATATCTATCATGAACAAAAACCAAACTATCGGAGGCGGTGGCTTCCACCACGTCGCCACCAAAGTCGCCGACTTCGACCGCGCTATTGAATTCTACACCGAAGGCCTGGGCTTCAGTGTAAAGATCACATGGGGCGAAGGCGATGGCCGCGCGGCCATGCTCGATGCAGGCGGCGGCGATTACCTCGAAGTCTTTGCCGGAGGCAGCGCCGACACAGCCTCAGAGGCACGTTTGCTGCATTTTGCGCTCCGCACCACCGACTGCGCGGCAGCGCATGCGCGGGCCCTGGAATACGGAGCCACCGAGCGCATGGCACCGAAGTCTCTCACCATCGATGCCCCCCAAGGCCCCACTCCCGTTACTATTTCATTCGTCCTCTCACCCACCGGTGAAGTGATTGAATTTTTCGAAAACTCCCTTACCTGAACTTCGCTCCAAACACGTTCCTCTCATGACCAAAGATTACACCATTGCAGTATTAGCCGGCGACGGCATCGGCCCCGAAGTGATGACCGAGGCACTCCGTGTGCTTGATAAAATCCAAATCCTCTTTCCAATAAAGTTCGACCGCCATCATGCTCTCGTCGGCGGCGCCGCCATCGATGGCGCGGGTAAAGCGCTTCCTGAGGAAACCCTGAATGTCTGCGAAGCGTCCAAAGCCATCCTCTTCGGCTCTGTGGGCGGACCCAAGTGGGAATCACTCCCGCCCGGCGAGCAACCCGAGCGGGCGGCACTCCTGCCGCTGCGCAAGCATTTCGGCCTCTTTGCCAATCTGCGCCCGGCCATCTGCCTGCCCGGCCTCGTCCATGCTTCACCCATCAAAAGCGAAATCATCGGTGATGGATTTGACGTGCTCTGCGTCCGCGAACTCACTGGAGGACTCTATTTCGGCCAGCCAAAATTCACCCGCGAGGAAGATGGCGACACGATCGTCGTGGATACCATGGTTTACAAAAAATCCGAGATCGAGCGCATCGCCCGCATCGCATTCGCAGCCGCTGCCAAACGCTCCGGCAAGCTCACCAGCATCGACAAAGCCAACGTGCTCGAAAATGGAGTGCTCTGGCGCTCGACTGTGACCGCCATCGCCAAAGAATTCCCCGAGGTGCAGCTCAATCACATGTACGTCGACAATGCAGCGATGCAGCTGATCAAAAATCCGCGTTCCTTCGATGTCGTGCTTGCAGAAAATCTCTTCGGCGACATCCTTAGCGATGAAATGGCAATGATAGCCGGTTCACTCGGGATGCTGCCGAGCGCCAGTCTTGGCAGTGCGCATGACAGCACGACCTACTTCGGACTTTACGAACCCAGTGGCGGCACGGCTCCGGATATTGCAGGCCAGGGAATTGCAAATCCCATCGCGCAAATACTGTCCCTGGCAATGATGCTGCGCTTTTCCTTCGCGCTGGAAGAAGCTGCCACTTGCATCGAAAAAGCAGTCCGCCAAACCATCGACGATGGATTCCGCACCGGCGATATTTTCACCGAAGGCACGAGGAAAGTCGGCACGACCGCCATGGCCGATGCCATCCTCGAGCGCATGTAGGTGGCACTCTACTTCGAAGCCCAGATCAACCCGCGGCGGACAATTTCTTTTGCCTCGGGCACCTCGAAATCTTTGAAAGTATGTCCCCAACAGGCCACAAATACACGGCCCGCTCCCCATTGGCGTGTCCACGCATAAGGCATCACCACTTTGGCGGGGTAAAGATCCTGGTCACCATGTTCGCCGGAGAATTCCGTTGAGCAGAGCACCTGTATTGCCGGATCACAGTGCATGTAATATTGCTCGGTATTCGTCAGCTCAAAGTCATTAAGACCAGCTGTGATTTCATGCGTTGATTCCAGCTCCACGGTGTAGGAGGGGATGCAATTGCCCGGATGCGCCACCCACTGAGCGCCCGTCATCCATTGGTATTCTGTGTTGCTGCGGAACGAATCGATAATCCCACCGTGCCATCCGGCGAACCCCACGCCGCCGCGCACAGCCGCCGAAAGATTTTTCCACTGCTCACCAGTGATCTCCGACATCGTGACGCATTGCACAATCAGATCTTGCGAAGCTAGCAGCTCAGCGTCGTTGTATGCGTCCAACCCCTCACGCAAATCCACCGCAAACCCGGCAGCCTCCAGCAGCGGTGCGAACACCGCTGTGGATTCTTTTGGTGTATGTCCATCCCAGCCACCCCAAACGATCAATGCTTTTTTCATAGTTCCTCCGAGCTAAACAGAGATTGCCGTGCTGTGAAGGAAAATCGATACAACAACCGTTATGCCCACCAGTAGCTGCGATCTCCAGATCGCAGTCCGCACCCTTAGCCCACTGCGACAGGAATGTCGCAGCTACATAGAACGCGGCTTGGGATGCCCACCAGTAGCTGCGATCTCCAGATCGCAGTCTCGAGATTGGTTGTTTTTAGGTCATGCAGTAGCGGCAAAAAGAGAGCTGCAAAGGTTTGGGCCTGATTTTTGCGGCTTCGTGTGCCGATGAGCGGCGTTCATGAAGTCGGTTAAATGGTCCGGGCGTATGGCTTTGGAGAAGAGCTCGCGGCGCAGTTCGTTTATGAGATCCTGTGTGGAGGGTCTGATCTTTTTGTGCGGACGCCGCCACTTGGCTTCGGGGATGACGGCCGGCTTACCACCCTTGCCATATGCCTTGATGGCGGC
>JBGTCP010000386.1:0-3490 GCA_041748815.1 Chthoniobacterales bacterium | reverse complement strand
ACCTTAATATAAAAGTAATCTTGATTATCATTGATCAAGTTAACAATGCGCACTCGGAACGGCTGGGAGTTTCCAAATTCGCAAAAATCGATCCTGTCCACATAAAGGTGATCCATCACAGCCAGGTCGCCACTTGCTTTGAGCTGCGCATAAATCTGGCGCAACTCCGCATGGATCTCATCGCGCTCGTGCGGAGGATACCCAACGGTGAGCCACAACGTGTGCTTGCCGTGCTTATCAATGAGTGGGATATGTTGTGTGAATCTGCGCAGGTCCTTGTAGAGGAGTGCCATGTCCACAGACCTGCCAAACGACTTGAGGTATTTGCTCAACGTCTGATCGACAGGGTAGGGTGGTTTCTTTTTGGAAGGAGCTTCCATTTTTGCTATACTAACTCGTGAACCCAGGAGGGTCGAACCAATTCCTGATCCACCACGGAGTTATTGGATTCTAGAGAATAATTTTTTAATTTTTGAAATACTAAATCTTCTTCATCATGTTGTGAGTAACGTTAGGGTAGGGTGTTCTTCTTACGCTGGCATAGGGTTCCACAGCTTTTGCGGCTTGTGAATAGTCTGTGAATCAGGAACGACGATCCGCGGATCCAAAAAAACAACCCGATTTCGCAAAGTTATCCTGAGCAAACCGGATACTTATTCACAAAGAATCACGACCCCTTGCCCGAACCCGCTGATTCCCCCGCAAGACGAAATTCAGCACACGCAATCCTGACTCACAAAACGATCTCTCAGTGTGGCTTCCCTGATCATACTTTTATCCATTATCGTGCTTACCGTGCTGCTGGTGCACTTCTTCTGGAAAGTGCTCAAACGCACTGACTCCAGAGTAGTGGGAGACGTGTGTCATGATCTGGTTTTGGAGTCTGAGCGGAACGTTAAAAAACTTTAATCAACGCGGGGAAAAGTAGCGTGAGACCATGGAAATGATACTCGATTACATGGAGAGTTGGCTAAGGCCAGACTCTGGAGGATTCGATCTCAGTCCGCTCCAGATGATGTTGCGTGCAGCATTGATTTATGGGGTCGCCATCGTGCTGGTTAGGCTGGGCAACAAGCGATTCATGGGCCGGAACACCGCCTTCGATCTCATCCTGGGCATCATTCTTGGCTCCGTGCTGAGCCGCGCAATCACAGGACAGTCACCATTGTATCCAACCATTGCAGCGGGAGCCACTCTCATGGCCATGCACTGGGTCATGGCCGCCATCGCCACGCGTGTGGATTGGTTTGGTCCGCTGATCAAAGGTTGCCCGCGCCTTCTCATCAAAGATGGCGAGATCCAAAAGGACGCGTTGCGCAAATGCAACATCGGCGGCGAGGATCTGCAGGAAGCGCTGCGCCAGAAGGGCAGTATTCGCAAACCGGATGAAGTGCAGGTCGCCTATCTTGAGCGTAGCGGCGACATCAGTCTGGTGATGAAGGATAAGAACACCCGAATTCTGGACGTCCATGTTGAGGACGGCGTGCAAACGGTGCGCATCCACATCGGTAGCTGATTATTCAACGCTCCCACCCATCCACTCTCGCACGCAAGGGCGATCTCCTTTTGCTTGTGAAAACTCACACAAATCCATGAGATCTATTTGGAAGGGAACTATCAGCTTCGGATTGGTCACGATACCGATCACACTTTTCACCGCCATTCGTCGTGAAGAGCTGAAGTTCCGAATGCTCCGTAAAAGTGACTTGAGCCCGTTGAATTACAAACGGGTGGCTGCGGCAGATGGCAAAGAGGTTCCCTGGGAAGATGTCGTCAAGGGATACGAATACGAAAAGGACAAATTTGTGATTTTTAAAGACGAAGATTTCACACGTGTCGACATCGAGGCAACGCAATCGGTGGACATCATGCACTTTGTGGAGATTTCCGAAGTGAATCCGCTCCTCTTCTACAAACCCTATTACATGGAGCCGGGTAAAGGCGCGGACAAAGCCTACGTGCTCCTCAGGGACGCGTTGAATGAGTCAGGCAAAATAGCCATCGCAAAAGTAGTCATAAAAACCCGCCAGTATCTAGCAGCAGTAAAGCCCCGCGACCAGGGCCTCGTTCTCGAGCTGATGCACTTTCCCAGTGAACTGGTGGACAGCGATGAATTTAAAATGCCGATCGAAAAATCCGTCGGCAAAGAAGAGATGAACATGGCAATGCAGCTCATAAAATCCATGACCCGTGCATGGGATCCCGAAGATTACACCGATGAATACCGGGAAGCAGTTCAGAAAATGATCGATCAGAAAATCGAAAGCGGCGGAGCAGACACGCCTCCGAAAGCACGCACCCGCAAACCAGGCAACGTCATTGATCTCGTCTCGGTCCTGCAACAAAGTCTTGCCGAAACCTCGGGGTCAAATAAAATGCCCGCTTCAAAAAAATCTCCGGCCAAAAAGGCCCCGGCTAAAAAGACTGCTGCGAAAAAGACCGCTAAAAAACCCACAAAGTCCGCGAGCCGAAAGAAGGCGGCATAGGCCATGCCGTTACAGGAATATCAGCGTAAGCGCGACTTCAAGCAGACGTCTGAACCGGCCGGACCCGGCAAAACCGCAAAGGGCAAAGGAAACCTTTTTGTAATCCAGAAGCACGCAGCTACGCGGCTGCACTACGACCTTCGCCTCGAGGCAGCTGGCACTCTCAAGTCATGGGCTCTCCCCAAAGGCATGCCGTACGAACACGGCGAAAAACGCCTCGCCGTCATGGTCGAAGACCATCCCCTCGCATATTCCGAATTCGAAGGCACCATCCCTGCCAGGCAATATGGCGGCGGCACCGTGATGATCTGGGACCGCGGGACTTATGACGCGCAGTCTGCGGTCGCAGTCGACAAGCAACTCGCCAAAGGCAAGCTCCACTTCACATTGGATGGCACGAAACTGCAGGGCGAATGGTATCTCGTGCGCCTGCGCGACGCGGAAAACCAGTGGCTCATCATCCGTGGTGGTGAGTCGATGAAACCGCCATCGGCCAAACTGGACAACACATCAGCCGCCAGCGGCTGCACGATGGCTGCAATTACACGGGCTGAACCAGCACCCGAGAAAGTGGCCACGAAACGTCATCGCCCCGCGAAAGCCAAGCAGCAGACCACCTTGCCGGAATTTGTCCCGCTCATGATGGCTCGCCCCGCAACCAAACCTCCCACCGGCGAATGGTCCTACGAAATCAAGTTTGATGGATGGCGCGCGGCAGCATTGATCGGAAGCGGAAATGCCGCTCTCTTTTCGCGGAATGAAAATGATCTCAGCCACCAGTTCCCCGAAATCATCGATGCCCTTTCCGCGTTGAAAACGCACGATACCATCCTCGACGGTGAGATCGTTGTGCTCGATCCAGATGGCCGTCCGTCCTTCCAAATGCTCCAGGCGTTGGCCACCGGAGCGGAGCGTCCGCCTGTGTTCTACTACGCCTTCGACCTCCTGCGCCACGGCGGCAAAGATCTACGAGCCCGTCCCATCGAAGAGCGCAAAAAGAAGCT
>JBGTCP010000385.1:0-5088 GCA_041748815.1 Chthoniobacterales bacterium | reverse complement strand
TGCCAAGGGCGGCGATTTCGCTGTCAACCGATGCCTCCTCACGCTGCAGGGGAGCGGGTTGCGGCGGGGGAGGTGGCGTGGGGCCGGGAGAAGCTCCGGGCTGAGCATACGGGCTGGGAGTGGCGCGCTGCCGCGCTTGATAGGCCCTCATTTCCAGCTCAGCAGTTGAGACAATTTTAAGCGGCACTCCACGCATGATCGCGATGAACCGGATGCGGTTTTCCACCGGCACGCGTCCAACATTCGGCTGCTGCCCCATGCGCCACCATCCCTTGCGGTTGAAAAGATCACGCAGCGGACGCTGGAGCGTCTTTTCAAATTCCGCGCGGGTGATTTCCTCCTGCGCGGAAACTTCCAGTGCTATCACTTGGTCATCCGGCACCTTGCGGCCGAGCGCGTAAAATTTTGCCAGCGTCGATGAGAGCGGATCGTTTTTACTGTAGATCACCAGAGTTGCAGCGCCGTATGCCCGCGCGGTTTCAGCGTCACTAGCGAAGCCTGCCGGCAGGAAAATAAGCAATGCAATGACGGTGTGGAAAATTCTCATCCTGCGGAAATCTTCAATCCATCATGGGCGAGCACCACGTCTGGCGGCATCTCTGCTTGCGTGCGGGCATGCATTACCTCATCGCAGAGGTGCGTGAAGTAAGTCACTCGTGGACGGATGCGGGCGGCAGCTTCAAGTGCTGCGTCGATGTTCATGTGTGTGGGATGCTTCCGGTAGCGCAGCGCGTCGACTACGAGCGTGTCCACTCCGGCTGCCGCGACGATGACTTCGTCAGGCAACGATGCGGCATCGCTGATGTAAGCAAGCAACTTTTTGCCCTCCCTCATATGCAGGTAGCCAAAAACAGAGGCGCGGCCATGCGGCACTTTGAGCGGAATGATCTCAGTCTCACCAATGTTGAATGCGCCATTCACCACCACCGGTTCTGGTAAAACATATCCTGGAAAACGATTGAGTCCGTTGAATGCAAAATCGAAGACACGTTGTAAATCAGCCATCGTTTCCGCATTCGCATAAATCGGGATGGAGCCGTTGCGTAGCGTGCAAAATCGCCGCAGATCGTCGAAGCCCATAATGTGGTCGGTGTGGCTGTGGGTGTAAACCACTGCGTCCAGATGTTTGAGTCCTTCGCGCAGGCATTGTGTGCGGAAATCCGGCCCGGTATCGATCACCCATGCAGCTTCGCGCGTTTGAATGTAGAGACTGGAACGCGTCCGTTTATCACGTGGATCCTCCGAGACGCAGACCTCACAATCACAGCCGATGACAGGCACACCCATGGACGTGCCCGTTCCTAAAAATGTCGCATGGATCCCTGTCATCATGTGGTTGAGCAGAAGCTGACACAACGGTTGGATGGCTGCAAACCTTCATCCGCATCAATCCGTCTGATGAGCGATTTCGATACAGCGTGTGATCAGACTGGTCCAGCCGGTTTGGTGCGACGCTCCGAGGCCTTTGCCGGTTTCGGCATGGAAGTATTCGTGGAAAAGTTGCAGGTCTTTCCAACGCTCTTGTTTTGAATAAATGGAGTATGGTCCGTGCCACGGCCGGTAGCCTGCCTCGTCTGCCGTGAAGAGGCTCAGCAGTCGTCTGGCCAGTTCCCGCGCAACATCGCAGAGCCTGAGGAGATTGCCGGAACCTGTGGGAAATTCCACTGTCAGACATGGACCGTAAAATTGATCATACGTCAGCAATGCTTCGATTAGCAGGAAATTGAGCGGAAACCAAACCGGGCCGCGCCAGTTTGAGTTGCCGCCAAATAGGTTGCATTCTGACTCGCCGGGCTCGTAGGCGACACGGAATTCCGCACCATTGACATGCACCACGCACGGGTTCTCTGCATGACGTTTAGAAAGTGATCTAATACCGTAGGGCGAGAGAAATTCGGCTTCGTCCAGCATCAATGCGAGCATGCGCAGAAGGCGTTCTTTGGAAGGCACTGCGAGGATTCGCAGGCGGTGGTTGGCTCCCTCAGGACAGGGTTCGCTCATCGAAACCTGCCGTCCGAGGGTGGGGCGGTTCTCCATGAGCCACTGCATGCGCCGCGTGAAATTCGGCATGCGCTCAAGGATTTCCTCGCTCAACAGGTCTACGGCAATGAGAGGGAGGAGGCCCACCAGTGACCGGGCCTTTACGGGAATGACCTGATTTTCAAAATGGAGATGGTCGTAGTAAATGCCATCGCCTTCATCCCAAAGACCGCACCCGCCTATGTGATTGATGGCATGGCTGATCGACACGAAATGCTCAAGGAATTTCGAGGCAATGCTTTCGTAAGCGGTATTGTCTTTGGCAAGTTCCATCGCCATCTGAAGCATTCGAAGGCAGTAAAATGCCATCCAAGCGGTGGCATCGGCTTGCTCGATTTTGCTGCCGGGAATGGGCAGAGACGAGCGATCAAATACTCCGATGTTGTCGAGGCCAAGGAATCCGCCTCCGAAAATATTGTTCCCATGCTCGTCCTTGCGGTTGATCCACCAGGTGAAGTTCACGAGGAGCTTGTGGAATGCACTTTCGAGGAACCGGGTGTCCGGATTTCCGCCTTCGACGGTTGCCTGATAAACGCTCCAGACTCCCCATGCGTGGACGGGCGGATTCACATCACCGAATGCAAATTCATAGGCGGGCATTTGTCCGTTGGGGTGGAGATACCATTCGCGAAGAAATAGAGTGAGCTGGCTCGACGCAAATTGCGGATCGATCTTTGCCATCGGCACCATGTGGAATGCGGTGTCCCAGGCCGCATACCACGGAAATTCCCATTTGTCGGGCATGGAAAGGATGTCCCTGTTGAACAAATGATCCCAACCTGCATTACGTCCGCTACGGCGCGCATCCGGTGGAGTGGGTTGTGCGGGATCGCCCTTCAGCCAGGTCAGCACGTCATAGTAATAAAATTGCTTGTTCCAGATGAGGCCCGCGTAGGCTTGACGCATGATTTGCTTTTCTTCCCTCGTCGCGTGCTGCGGCGAGAGGGATTCGTAGAATTCATCCGCCTCGCTCGCGCGTGCCTGCATGACTTCGCTGAATCCACTGCCGAAGGGATCTGCGGGCCAGAGCTCCTTGCGGGCGAGTCGTAGACGGATGGCTTTCGTTCCACCCGCATCCAGATCCAGTTTGAGCAAAAATGCGGCTTTGCTACCCGTCGCATCGGGATTCACTGCTGATTGCTCACCATGGATGACATAACGGTGGAATGCATCTTTGACGTATGGGCCGACATTGTCTTCTCCGAAGATGTGCTGAAAATTGGTTTCGTTTTCCGTAAATAGCGTCTCAAAGTTTACGTCGCATGCCGGGTCCAATGCCCATACCCACTCGCCCAGTCGTTTCTGGCTTACATTGATAAGGTGCGGTGCATCGCCTCCCGTGATTTTCGGACGCGGCGGATAATCCTCACCCTCCTGGCCCCATGACCATGTGTTGCGGCCCCACAGCGTAGGTAGGAGGTGGAGCGTGGCTGCATCAGGTCCGGCATTGTGAATTTCAATTTCAATGAGGATATCGTCTGGAGAGGCTTTTGCGTAAGTCGCAGTGACATCGAAATAACGCGCATCATCGAAAATTCCGGTATCGATGATTTCGTATTCAGCATCAAGTGGGCCGCGCTCCCCGTTTTTCTCGACCAGTTCACTATAGGGGTATTCCGACTGCGGGTATTTGTAGAGGGCTTTGAGAAAGCTGTGTGTCGGTGTGGCATCGAGGTAATAGTAAAGCTCTTTGACATCTTCGCCGTGGTTTCCTTCCGGACCTGTCAGCCCGAACAGGCGTTCTTTGAGGATGGGATCGCGCCCATTCCACAGTGCCAGAGCAAATGCCAATTGGCAGTGGCTATCGCAGATACCAAGCAATCCATCTTCGCCCCATCGATACGCCCGGCTGCGTGCTTGATCATGAGGGAAATCCTCCCAGGATTTTCCATTCTCTGAATAATCCTCGCGCACCGTGCCCCACTGACGCTCGGAGAGATACGGCCCCCAGCGCTTCCAGTACTTTTCCCTGCGGTTGTCTTCTTCGAGTCGTTGTTGTTCGGCGGACATGGTGAGGTCAGTCGTTGAAAGTGAGGACATGTTTGATCCCGCCGGCATCCCATTTAAGAAGAGGCTCAAATTCTGCTGCGGGATGGCGTCCCGTGATAAGTCGGCGTGTTGCCTCCGGCCAATGTTCCTGAAAATATGCCAGGTCGCGCAGTGCGGCATGGAAGTCGCTGGTATCGGCATTTACGGTGCCAAAGACGACCTGATTGCGCAGCACGAGGTTGCGCATGATGCGTGCGGCTTCGATTTCGATGGGTTCTTTGGTGCCAGGCACTCCGGTGAAAACATAAACTCCATTGATCCCGAGTGACTCCAGAAGTTCAAAGGAGATGCATGCCGCACCGGTGGCTTCGTAAACGACATCGATAGGACCATGCGACTTCGCGAGTTCCTCTGGAGCGACTTCCTCTGAGCAAATATACTTCACGCCAAAGCTGCGGCAGAGATCTGCTTTCATGGAGTCGGCAGGGTCGCGTGAATAAACAAGGGTCTCAAATGCCGCGCTCTTCAGGGCCATCGCGCCAAGCAGGCCGATGGGCCCCGCTCCAAGGACCACGGCACGACAACGACCAGCGACTGGCCCCGCCGAGGTGCATGCCCACGGTAGGCGTTGTTGGACCTGCACGATTTGGCGGAGGGCCTTTTCCGCTATCGTGAGTGCTTCGGTGAGGATGGCGATCTCGCGTAAGGCAGGATCGACCTTCACCAGAAACGATTCCTCCTCGACATAAAACTCCGAGAAAAATCCGTGGGCACCCACAATTCCACGCTCGGTGTAGTCGCCAGTGAAACAGAAGTCCTGGCGCTGGCCTGCGCACGCGGCGCAGTAGTCATGCGGACATGGCCGTCGGACCAGTGGCACCACGAGGTCGCCGGGTTTGAAGTCTTTCACGCCGCTTCCGACTTCTTTCACACGACCGAGAGATTCATGACCAAGCACAAAAAAGTCTGAGCCCTCCGGCGGGCGTCCACCCAGGAAATGAGCGAGCTCGCGGTCAGTGCCGCAAATGCCGCCCTCCAGTGTTTCAATCAACACATCGC
>JBGTCP010000384.1:0-13269 GCA_041748815.1 Chthoniobacterales bacterium | reverse complement strand
TGTCTTGACCGGGGGAGACCGCAGTCACGCTGAGCACATTCCCGGCAGGATCATAAGCGAATGCCGTGGCAGAGCCGGAGGGCTGGGTGGACCAGAGGAGGCGCCCTGCGGCATCGTAGGAATGTGTCTGGGCCAACAGGGATGCCGTCAAAGCGCAACCAAAACAAACTGCAATGATTCCTGAGTGAGAAAATCTCAATACCCTTCGTTGCGATGATGCACTATAGAGATTGAATGGTGACATGCGCTGCGAGTCAATAGAGAATGGATTGCCGGGTCAAGGTGAAATATGGAAATTACAAAACTCTTATAAATTTCTCGAAGAATGCCGACGCTACTTCGGGCAGCAAATAGAATTAAAACGATGCTCTGTGACGAAATCGTCACAGAGCGTCCGCGATTGTGTTTGCCACCGTTGGCGATCTTCTATGAATCTCGACATTTGGGAAATCATGGGGGATAAATCATCGCATAGTTTATGAAGCCATTACTCGCTGCTGCTCTGCTGGTGAGCACTCTGATCTCAACTGGGGTCATTACCTCCTGTAAACGCGCTGCTCCCAAGCCCGATCTCATCATTCTGCACACCGGACGCATCTCCGGAAATGTGTATCCCGTGGGTTTCCGGGGTGCGGTGCCGCTGCAACATTACTCATTTTTAAGCACCTATGTGAAGCGCGTGCGCCAGTCCGCCGCGAATGACGGAGTGCCTGTCCTGCTGATGGATCTTGGCGACAGCCTCGGTGGCTCGTTTGCAAGCCATGTGACTGGCAATCAAAACATGGTTACGTTTTTCAATCATCTAGGCTACGATATCGTGGCGCTTGGCAATTTGGACAATGATATCCCGCCTGGTGTGATTGCGCAGCTGGACGCCACCGTGCTCACGCCATTTATCAACGAAGATGGTGAGTCACCAATGCCGGGGACCAGCAGCGCAGCACTGATTGAGAAAGGCGGCATCAACATTTCCGTGCTTTCGAATTTCCATGGAGATTTGGCGCTTGAAGACAATCCGCTGCGCTTTCCTGCATGGTTTGGCACCTCGTCGGGCAATATCCTGCCCGTTCGTGAATACGATCTCAGCTCTCTGGATTCAGCAGGCGAACCATCGTTAAGACTCTTCAGCTGGATGAAATTTGAGTCTCCATCGGAACAACCTGGCGACTTTCTGCAGCAACTCGTGGAAATGGATGTGGATGTGGCCGTTGCACACCGGATTTACAGTGGTTCGCTCAAGGATGTATGGACGGGAGATAATTTCTACGATTGGACGCCTCCAGTTTCCGAGAATATCCTGCGTCGCAACGAAGGATTCACCATCGCGCGGTTGGAGCTCAAGCGCACGGGTGACAGCTGGAAGGTGCTCAAACATGAACTTGTCACCCTCACTTCGAACACCGCACCGCCGGACACTGTCCTTGAACAGGAACTTTCTAAATTTGTTGAACCGCTACAAGCAGCAGACGCAGAAATTGCAGAACTTGATCAGGATTGGAACGCTCAACAAATTTTCGACACTTACTGCGTTGCGCTTAGCAAAGTGCCAGGAACCGAGGCCGTCCTTTATTCGCCCCAATCCATCCGCAGCGAATGGGCCCAGGGAAAACTTCTTGCTTCGCAGGTTTTCAATTCTCTGCCATGGACATCCGGCCTTATCCAAGTCCGACTGTCCAGTGAAGAGATTGACAGCCTCAAATCACTCAGCGGCATCCAGTTCACAAGGTTGGAATCCGCAACCAACGGAGCCACTGTCACCACCTCACGCTACTTTGCCGCGATCCTCGCCCGCGAACTCAAGCTCGATCAAGATCGCTTCTCCCCCACCGACGCCAGTTCGGAATTTGATTTCTTCACAAGCTACCTCCAGAACCAGGAAACCGTTCAACACGAAACTTTGGGAGAGGAGTGGGTGACTGAGGTGGAGGGATAAAACCCTCCCAAAAACCTCCTCACCTGCAGCATTATTATGTATCCGGCAGAATATAAAACAGGCGGAGGGTTTCGAATCCGGGAAATGATCATCGTGGCTGTGCTCGTGTTGATCCTGGTGTTCGTCGCACTTCCGCGCTGGGCCAAACGCGACACGGTGAAGGACAGCGCAATCAGTTTTCGCAATCTTCAGCAATGGGGCATCGCACTCAATCTTTACCTCATCGACAACAATCAACAGCTGCCACAAATCGGGAGCAAGACTCTTGGTTCCGGTGATGAAACCGGATGGTACAATGTCCTCCCGCCCTACTTGTCCCTGCAACCGCTCGCAAACATCGCGGGGCCGGAGCGCCCGCAACCCCGCAACGCATCCATCTGGGTCGATCCATCCATTGAAAAAAAACCACCAGGCGCCGGAACGTTTTTCTCCTACGCGATGAACCGGTATTTGCAGCCCCGTGTGGATCGCCCAAGCCTGCGCATTTTTAATGTGCTCGATCCGGGTCGTGTCATTTTCCTGGGCGAAACCTCCGGCTACGATCCAGCGCTGTATCCCGAGACTCTCGAGTTCCGACACCCGCGCAGCAAAACCGATCCGACGCTCTCCGCGCATGTACTTTTCTGCGATGGACACGTTGAGCGCATCACCGAAACTGTATTAACCCGCACCCGCGAACTGCCTGCAGGAGTGGAGACAACGCATGCCGTCTTCTGGCCTCCGACATCCCCGGTTGTCGAGCCAGACCGCTATCAGGAGTATTGATTCAATCCGGGAGTTGACGCAGGAAGATAATTTTCACATAGGGTTCAACATGAACTCTACCAACGCTCCGTCTTTTGAAATTCCCGCCCATCTGCGCTGGTGGGCGGAGGCAAGATTCGGGATGTCTCTGCACTTCGGATTGTACTCCGTAGCAGCCCGCGGCGAATGGCTGCGCTCAACGCAGCGTATGAGCGTCGAGGATTATCAGCAATATTTTAACTCATTCAATCCAGACCCCGGTTGGGCCACACACTGGGCACAGGCAGCAAAAAAAGCCGGAGCAAAATATGGAGTGCTTACCACCAAGCACCATGATGGATTTTGCCTCTTTGATTCCAAACTCACCGACTACACGTCCATGCACACACCGGCGCAGCGGGATCTGCTGCGTGAATGGATCGAGGCCATGCACGAGGCCGGACTCAAGGTCGGTCTCTATTATTCACTCTTGGACTGGCATCATCCGGATTATCCAGCGCTCGGCGACAGGCAGCATCCACTGCGGGATCATCCGGATTCCGCCGCTCGCGATGCTCTTTGCGATTGGTCACGCTATGTAGCTTACATGCATGGCCAGCTGGTTGAACTCTGCACGAATTACGGCCGCATCGACTTGTTGGTCGTCGATTTTTCCTACCACGAATACACCGGAGAAAAATGGGGAGCGACAGAGATTCAAACCAACCTCCGCGAGCTGCAACCGCATCTGATTTTTAATGACCGGTGGGGCAAGGAACCGCGCAAGCGCATCCCCCGGCCTACGTATGCCGGGGACTACGAGCAAACGGAGCAGAACCTTCCACGGGAATGTTTGCGCGATGATGGCGGAGACCCAATGCCATGGGAGGGCTGGTTCACGCTCACGAATTCCTGGTGTTATTCAGTGACCGATTCGTCCTGGAAATCCGCGTCATCCATCATCCGCGCGCTGGTAAATTGTGTTTCCAAAAATGGCAACCTGCTCCTCAACGTGTCGCCGGATGCCCGTGGCAACATCCCGCCGCGTGCGCTTGGCATTCTCGATGAAATCGGTGAATGGCTGTCGCTCAACGGCGAGTCGATCCACGGAGCTGGTGCGGCAGCTGTGGCAAAGCCCGAGTGGGGCCGCTACACGCAAAAGGGAAATGTGCTATATGCTCATATTCTGGAGGAAGTGATTGGCAATATTTCACTTGAAGGTCTGCGCGGAAAAATCGCCAATGCCCGGGTGCTGGCAAACAACGCTGAAGTATTAATCGCAGACTTCTGGAATCCCGAGGTTCAAACCTTCGACAATCCGGAAGATGTTTTCATAAACTTCGCCCACCCTACTGCAGCCACCTTCCGCCTCCCCGACCTCCGGGACACCGTTGTTCAATTTGAGCTAATGGGTCAGGAGTAAAGGTCGTCCCGGTTTCTTTCGTGGGTGGACTGGACGCTTGAACCTTCGGCCCGGGTGTGTATTGTCGATCTATGTCAATCATGGAATCCATGCCTCCGGTCACGGTGGCAGATTACAAACTGCTACCGGAAATGGGCCCCCGCTACCAACTCATCGAAGGAGACCTTTATATGGCCCCGGCACCAAATCGCTTCCATCAGGACATTTCCCGGAACCTTGAGCACATTTTCTTGAATTACCTCGAAGACCACCCGGTCGGAGCAGTCTACGACGCACCTTTCGACGTGTACTTGGATGAAACGAACGTTTTCCAGCCGGACATTATTTTTGTTTCCAACTCCCGGGCGGAAATCCTGACCGAAGCCGGTGCCGAGGGCGCTCCCGACCTGGTCGTGGAAATTCTCTCGCCAAAAACCGCCCGCTTCGACCTCGTGAACAAACGTCGCCAATTCGCGCACCACGGCGTGGAAGAACTGTGGATCATCGATCCCGTCGTGCAAACCGTGTCCATTTTTCGTTTCGCGGAGGACACAGCCGCACCCGTTTGCGTGGTGGAATGCGGCGGCACCATCGAGACGTCCCACTTCCCCGGATTGAAAATCGATTCCGCCGCGCTGTTCAAGCGACCGTTTTAAAACACTATTCCTCAAGTTGATGAAACTGAAGGTTGTAGAGCTTTTGATACTGAGGTGAGCTTTGGAGCAACTCGGTGTGAGTTCCGATCTCGGTAATTTTGCCTTTATCCATAACGACAATTTGATCTGCCCGTAGGATCGTGGAAAGCCGGTGCGCAATCGCCACCACGGTCTTGCCGCGGGAAAGCGTTTCCAGAGCGGTTTGGATCTTGGTTTCTGATTCGGAGTCCAGGGCTGACGTCGCTTCATCAAGTAACAAAATCGGAGCATTGCGCAGAATGGCACGCGCGATCGAGATGCGCTGCTGCTGGCCACCCGAGATCAGGCATCCCTTGTCGCCCACTTCGGTCTCGTAGCCATTAGGCTGCGCAAGGATGAACTCATGCGCGAAGGACAGCTTCGCGGCCGTTTCGATCTCCTCTTTCGTCGCATCAAGCTTGCCGTAACGAATGTTGTTATAAATCGTATCGTGGAAAAGGAACGTGTCCTGATTCACGATGCCGATGTGCCTGCGCAGCGAGTGCTGGTCAATCTCTTTGAGGTCCACTCCATCCAACAGAACACGACCCTTTTCAGGATCATAAAACCGCAGTATCAACGAGAGCAAGGTGCTCTTACCCGCTCCACTCGCGCCGACCAGCGCATAGGTGCGCCCATGCTCGATGGTGAGATTAATGTTTTTTACGGCAGGCAGACCAGGACCATAGGAAAAGGTCATTTTCTCAAAATGGATATCCCCTTTGACGTTGTCCAAAATGACGGGATTCTCGACGTTTTGGATGTCCGGCACTTCCTCCATCATGGCAAAGATCTTAGTCGTCGCCACGATGCACTTTTGGAGCAGGATATGAATGCGGCTCAGCGTTTTAAATGGCGGGTAGAGCAAAACCAATCCGGCATTGAGGGCAAGGAATGAAGCGGCTCCGAGGTCGAGCCACCAGGCATAGACGAGCGCCATCGCCACGCCGATAGAGGCAAAAGTTTCCACCATTGGACCAACCAAATCCATAGCCTTTTGCCAGCGCATAATAAATTTCATCATCTTCGCATTGGCTGAATTAAAGCGCTCCTTTTCGTAATCCTCGCGGGCATGCGACTTCACCACCCGCACACCGGCAAACGCCTCCTGCATCACAACCATGAGCATTCCCGCCTCCTCCTCCTCTTTGCCGCCGCTTTTACGAACCCGTTTGCCAATGATGATGACAGGCACGATGCACACGGGGAAAAGCGTGAGCGCCACAAGCGTGAACTTCCAATCGATGTAAAACAACACTACCAGCGCGCTCAGGATCGAAACCGGTTGTTTGATCACGTCACTCGACACCGTTGTCAGCGCCATTTGTGCCATGCGGGTCTGATTAAAAACCGTCTGTATAAGTTCGCCGGATTTGGATTTTCCAAAAAAGCCCAGTGATTGATCGAGCAATTTTGCAAAGAGTTCCTTCCGGATATCGCTCAACACGCGTAAGCTGACCCACAGCATGCAGTAAGCATTCAGATAGGAAAATAAACCACGCACGCCCATGATGATCGGAATGATCATGCAGGCAAACATGACCTGTTCCAGACTCACCGCGCTCTCCTGCCCTTGAATTGATGAGAAAATGGATCCCGATGCCTCCCCGCCACTCGGAAACACCACCTCGGAGACGTGTTTGATCGTGAAGATCAACGCACCGTTCATCATCCCGTAGAGCGCTCCAAATAAAATGCCCAATCCGAACCGCATTTTGTAGGGGATGAGGTAGCGGAGCAGCTTGCGGTACGGATCAATGCTCTCCCTGAAAAATTGGGAGGAGCTCATTGTCGCAACGTCTTTGTGGGAAAGTCTTTTAGTAGCCATGCCGGATGGAGAAGGGAGCAGCACTCAAGCAGCCCCACAGCTGTTTTGCAACAGATGTAATAATCGGTCTACCGCATCCTTCATCGCATGAACATGGTTTTCTTCCATCGAAACCGGCGGGATCTTCGGGAAAAATTCATCCTGAACCACCCCACCCGACACGACCAGCGCCAGACCTTGCAGCGGTCGCCATTGAAACGGATTCGTAGGTCCAAATAAAACAACCTGCGGAATGTGAAAAGCCGATGCGAGGTGCATCGGAGCGGAATCCAATCCCACCTGAAAGGTTGCGCGTGAAATCAGCGCCGCAAGACTTTGCAAATCAAAGCTCCCCGCTGCCACCACGCATGGCATCCGGGTCAGCTTAGCGATTTCCCTGGCCTGCGCGACTTCATTGGCTGCCGGACTGCTCACTATCACAGGTTGCAGGCCGGATTCCCGCGCGGCATGTTCGATGACTGCCGACCAGCGGTCCGTTGGCCACATTTTTTCACGACGCGCGGAGCAGGGATGCACCAAAAAAAATGAGTCCCGGATACCGAGACGTGCTAATGCAGTGTCGCAGCGGACCCCTGCCGCTTCCGGCACACGGAGATCCAGCGGAGGCACAGGGATTTGTTCATCCTCCAGAAGCGGCACCACCAGATCGAAATGATGGTCAATGGTGTGCCGCCGCTGCACGCTGCTGTCCACCCATTCACTGAAGATCTTTTCGCGAAATGCCAGCTGCTTAAAGCGCCTGAATGTGACCTTCCGTTTCGCTCGGGCAATCGCTGCCAGCCACATGCCTCGATCCGTTCCGGTAAAATCCACGCATTCTGTGTAACTCCGGCCAAGCAGTGCCTTCCAAAGAGCAGTGTTCCCTGCTTTCACAACCACTGTGTCATCCACACTCTGGATCATTTCTCCCGCATCGGCAGCTAAGTCCTGGGCAAGCAGAGTGATATGCCCGTCAGGATACGCCAGTTTCCACGCATCCAGCGCAGGGGCCGTGAGAATCAAGTCACCAATACGCTTAGTCTCAATCGCTAGTAAGGATCGTCTCTGTATTTGGGTCTCTGACAAACTGCTCATGCACTGAAGTAGATCCGATCATCCACACCGTGGACAGAAGCACAAGCAGTCAGGAAAATTATTCAGCCTATACCTGTCTTCAACTGGCTGACTACAGAACTGCCAAATGCCGTGCAGATGTCTCTTGCACTTCCTATGAATTCATCCTTTTATAAGCGGCTTTTGGAAACTGTGATGAAAATTGGACTAGTGCGGCGGGGATACTCGCCCAGCGGAGGTGCGGAAAAATACCTCAAGCGCTTCGGCGAGAGTCTGGCTCAGATGGGACACACGCCGGTCCTGTTCTGCACAGACGCGTGGCCGGAAGGTGAATGGCCATTTGGTCAAATCGTGCGCATCGACGGTGCCAGCCCCATGGCCTTCGCTGAACAGTTTGAACGCACTCAAGACGAGCACCACTGCGGCTGCATCTTCAGCCTCGAGCGATTGAAAAGCTGCGATTTTTACCGCGCTGGCGACGGGCTGCACCGCGTCTGGCTGGAAAAGCGCGAGCTCTTCGAGCCCAAATGGAAAACGCTCACCCGCTTCGTAAACCAAAAAAATGCACAAATCCTGAAGCTCGAAGAAAGTCTTTTTGCCGACCATGGCGCGGGCAGAGTCATCGTGAACTCCAATATGGTGAAACAAGAGATCCTCGCTCACTTTTCCTACCCTGCGGAGAAAATTCACATTGTGCACAACGGACTACCCCGCCGCACGTTCAGCCATCGACCAGGGATCCGGCAAAAACTGCGAGACTCACTGGGCACGAAAAAAAACGAGCTTTTAGTCCTCTTTGCAGGCACCGGATGGGCGCGGAAAGGCCTGCAGCACGCTATCGCCGCAGTCGAGAAAGCCAACGCCACCCACCCAATGCGCCTTGTAGTGGCCGGCCGCGGGTCGCGGCTCGGCTACCGTTCGCATCGCGTCGAGTTCCTCGGCCAAGTGAGCGATATGATTTCCTGGATGGACGCGGCAGACATCTTTATTTTGCCCACCCTCTACGATCCTTTTTCCAACGCATGCCTTGAGGCACTGGCCTCCGGACTGCCGGTCATCACCACGCGCTCCAACGGTTTCTCCGAAATCATCACCCATGGTATCCACGGAAATATTGTAGAGTCCCCCTCCGACACCCACGCACTTGCGGATGCCCTGGTCTCATGGCACGACCCTGAGAAGCGCGAGGCAGCGCGCGAGGCAAATGAATCCCTTGCGGCGGACTTTTCCATCGAGGCAAACGTCAAAGCAACCCTCGACATTTTACTCTCTCAGTCCAAGCCCCTGCCTTTGAGTTCATCCAACAAATCCTGACGATCCGCCGGCAATCTACCCAGGTGCCTGCCAAGCACTTGATGTGCGTGCAGCGAACGTCGCCCATCGGAAGCAATTCCTAAGACCAGACACAGCCGCGCTTCAAAACGTTGGATCAACTTCGCCGACGCACCCGCGCTATCCAGATACCTCAGTGCTTTGAGGAGCAATTCAAAAACCTCCGGCACCGGTTGTGCCAGTTCTGTGGACATTTCGATGAGTGCTGTGAAATACGATGCTGTGCGCGTGATCACCAGCGAGCGACGCAGGCCAGCCAGCGGATCGAGCAACATTGCGTCTGCGAGCGTGTGCAGATCACTCCGTCGCGACTCGATGATGTCGACCTCACAGAGATAAAATAAGTCCAGGATCCCCGCAAATTTGCTCCCCGGTTTGAGCGCACCTTTTGCGACAGAATCCACGCGTCCGTGGCTTTCCGTCAGCCAGCAAATGATGAGACTGGACTCCGTAAGCTTGCGCTTCCTCAGAACAATGCCGGAGGTCCGCTCCATGGGCGTTACGAATGCAACATGCGCCCATCAACTCCAAGCGCGGCCTCTTTCACAGCTTCACTCACCGTCGGATGCGCATGCACCGTGCGTGCAAGGTCTTCGCTGCTCGCGTGAAACTCCATAGCCGTCACCGCCTCCGCAATCAACTCCGAGGCTGCAGCAGCAAGGATATGCACTCCAAGGATGCGGTCAGTTTTGGCATCTGCAATGATCTTGACCATGCCTTCACGATCACCATTGGCGATAGACCGCCCATTCGCCATCATCGAGAATTTACCAACCTTCACCTCGCGTCCGCCTTCACGAGCTTCCTCTTCAGTGAGCCCCACGGAGGCCAGCTCGGGATGTGTGTAAATTACATTGGGGATGACTTTGTAATTCACATGTCCTGCTTTGCCAGCCAGCATTTCGGCGAGGGCCACGCCTTCCTCCTCGGCTTTGTGCGCAAGCATCGGACCGGCAATCACGTCGCCAATTGCATAAACACCTTTCACACTCGTCTCAAACCTTTCATTGGTCACGATGCGGCCGCGGTCATCCGTTTTCACCGAAAAATCATTCTCAAACAGTCCCTCAAAATTCGGCTTGCGTCCGATCGAAAGTAGCACTTTGTCCGCCTCAAAACTTTTCTCCTCATCGCCGGACTTTGCATTCACGCGGATCCCCTCTGAATGGAGGTCTGCACCGGTCACTCCGGTTTTCAGGTGGAATTCCATACCCAGAGACTCCAGGGATTTTTTCAATCCATTCGCGAGATCGATATCAGACCCTGGAGCAATTCGAGGAAGAAATTCGATGACCGTCACCTGTGAGCCGAGACGCGCCCAGACGGATCCCAGCTCGAGACCAATCGCTCCCGCGCCCACGACTACCAGCCGCTTTGGAACCGTATCAAAAGCAATCGCCTCTGTGCTTGTGACAATGTTGCGCCCGTCCAATGGCAAACTCGGAAGCGTCGAGGAAACACTGCCTGTGGCGATAATGATGCGCTCACTTTCCAAGGATTGAATCTCACCGTCCGAGTTTGCGACCTCCACTTTTCCTGCAGCAGGAATTTTACCCCGGCCCTTAAAAACCGTGATTTTATTTTTGCGCATCAATCCTCCAATGCCGCCGACGAGTGAACTCACCACATTGTCCTTGCGGCGCAACATCGCCGCCAGATCCAACCGCACTCCATCCGCCACGATGCCGTGCTGGATCGCATGATTTTTAATAAAGCGGTAATGCTCCGACGAGGCCAGCAGCGCCTTGCTGGGGATGCATCCCACATTCAAACAAGTCCCGCCCAGTGCTTCTTTTTCCACCACTGCCGCTTTAAAACCAAGCTGCGCTGCACGAATTGCCGCCACATAACCCGCCGGACCACCGCCAACCACCACCACATCAAATTTTTGTGAATCGCTCATTACCATCGTCCTACCCGCATCTTCCCTTGAGATCAACCAACGATGTGAGAAAACATGCCTGACAGCCAAACGCAATCGAGTGGAACCCTACCCGCTACGCTTGTTCCTGGCGTTATCAGAATCTGAGTTTTTTTATTGACATTGTCACTACAACTGTTATAAGTGTCTCATCATGTTGTTTCCCCCACTTCTTAGGAACAAAAAATTGTCGGCTTTCAGTATCGTGGAGATCCTGATGGCGATCGGTGTGATCACGTTGTTGATGGCATTTGGGGCGGGTGCATTTCCACAAGGCTCGCAAGGCCGTGTGTTGAAAGAGACTGCCAAGCTGGCAGTGTTGTGTGAGGTCGCTGCGCAGAATGCGAAGGCTTCCAACCGCTGGGTGTATCTCTTTCTCCATGAAGATGCGGCGACCGAGCAGGTGCACGTTGTGATGGTAAGCGACCGGGATGGAGCAGATGCTTTTGCAGGCACGACGGAAATGAATTCCACCGATCAAACATTGCAGATTCTCGGGCGCACGGAGCAATTATCCGGCGTGAAGCTCGATCCGGCCAACGGATTGTTCACCGATCTCACGCTGGATCATGAAGGCAGAGAGTTTACCAAATCTCTTCGATTTTCTCCCACAGGACGGGTGGATGCGGATCCCAACAACTTTGTGACATTGATCCGGATAGGGGTGAATTGGACGCATGACGCTGAAAGTACACAGCCTGTGGTGCTCGAGCTTGCGTCCCTAACTGCAATGACACGTATTTCCCAGCCCTGAGCGATCCCCCTTCGATGAGCCCCGGATATGTATTCCCCAGGCAGCGCGGATTTTCATTAATCGAAGTGGTCTTGGCCATCGGGCTTCTGGCATTTGCGCTGGTGGCCATCGTTGGTCTTCTTGCAGTGGGAGTTGACGCGGGGTCGACGTCCAAGGAAATGGTTGTGGCTGCTTCCATCGCTTCACAGGCAATCGCCGAGCGCCGACACTCGCCGGATGTGGATGCCACCGGCCTCCTGCTGCCACCCGCAACAGCGACCGGCACTGGAGAAATTTTTGTGTCGTCCACCGGACAGGCAGTCGCGGATGCAGCGAATGCAGAATACCGGCTGAGTTGGAATTATTCGAGACCGGCCACAGACCTTTCCAAGGTGACATTTGTGACAGTTAGCGTGCATTGGCCTGCAGTGGCAGATCCAGCAAATGCGGAAGCACTGGTGCTTAGCTCGGCAATCGCCTTGCCCCCTGGATTATGAGCAATCGACGCGCGTTCACATTACTGGAGTTGCTGGTTTCCATGGCCGTCCTGGCCTTGGTGGTGGTGCTTGCGGCATCGATCGTTCAAATGGCTGCCAGGAGCTGGCTGAGTGGGAAGGCGCAGGCGGATAACTTTGCAAAAGCGCGCAGCTCGCTGGACTTGATCGCGCGGGAAATTCGCGCGGGAGTTTTCCAGCGGGATGTGGTGGCATTTGAAGCGCCGGGCGGGTCACCGGATTTCCGCTTCGTCTCGCGCCACGCCGCCACTCAGGGGGGAAGGGAATTGCAGACGCTTCGATACGTTGTCGATGGCTTAGACGCCACGGAACCTGCTGCCGACGAGATCGGGCTGTTTCGCACCAGCCGCAGGTGGGCATTCACGCAAAAAGCTGCGATCACCAACGAGCTGGATATGGGTGCCGGGACGCCGCAGCAAATCGGACCTGGTGTTCTGGCGTTTGCCTATCGCTTCTTCACGGCGAACGGTGAAGCTTTGCAGGCTTTCAATTTCGATTATAAGGATCGTGGGGCGGCCGGGAATACCGGAGTGGTGCGCATCGCATGCGCAGTGGCAGACGACCGCACATTGGATCTGCTGGTAAGCACAGGATCGCTTAAGCCGCTGGTCGAAGCATTGCAAAGCGATGCGGAGGACGGAGCCGCAATGCCCACTGCATCATGGGAAGCCACTTTTCTGAGCCTCGAGGAAAACAACGATCTTCCGGTGATCGCACTGCAAGGTCTCCGAGTTTTCGAATTTACAATCTACCTCCCTGTCACCGATGGATAAGTCCCCCCTTGTTCAACTCCGCAGCGGATTCGCCCTGGTGATCACATTAAGCATCATCATCGTGGTCACGCTTCTGGTCGTGTCCTTCGTCTCTGTCATGCGGTTGGAACGACAGGCCTCGGGAAGTTACACCTCGGGCATCGGTTCCGGCGAACTTGCCTACGGCGCGGCAGATACCATCGCAGCGGCGTTCATTCATGAGATGCGTGAGAACTCGACTGTGCAGGATGTAGATGGAAGAGAAATATTCCTGCCTTCCGATGTGGGCGCGATGGTTCCGCAAAGCACACTTCCAGATTTGGCAAAAGCCTTGCTGCCAAACGTGGTGCGTGTTTCTTCATCCAGTGAAGACGGCCTCGGTGATTTCCCGGAATCATTCCGC
>JBGTCP010000383.1:0-12375 GCA_041748815.1 Chthoniobacterales bacterium | reverse complement strand
GGCGCGGCGTGCGGCTTCGCGGGCGCGGGCTGCGGTGAGGGATTTTTCAATAACCTTTTTGGCGATGTTTGGATTGTCGTCGAAGTAGGTCATGAGGCCTTCGTAAACGATGGAGTTCACGACGCCTTCGATCTCGGTGTTGACGAGTTTGACTTTGGTTTGGGACTCGAAGCGCGGATTAGGGAGCTTGGCGCTGAGCACGCACGTGAGGCCCTCGCGCACGTCGTCGCCGGAGAGTGCCGGGTCTTTATCTTTGAGGATATTGTTGGACTTCGCGTATTGGTTGATGGCGCGGGTGAGCGCGGTGCGGAATCCGGTCATGTGCGATCCACCATCGGGGTTGGGGATGCTGTTGGCGAAGCACAGAATCTGGTCGTTGTAGGAGTCGTTGTATTGGAGCACGACATCGACGAACACTTCGTCTTTGGAGCCGCCGAGGACGATGGGCTTCGGGTGAATGACGTGTTTGTTTTCGCCGAGCTGACGGACAAATTCCTCGATGCCGTTTTTGTAGAGGAAGGTCTGGCTCTTCATGAGCTGGCCGTCGCCGGAGCGTTCATCGGTGAGGACGATTTCGATGCCGGGGTTCAGGAAGGCGAGTTCGCGGAGGCGGGAGGCCAGGCGCTCGAATTTGAATTCGATCGTGATGGTGAAGATTTCAGCATCGGGAAAAAAGCTGATGAGCGTGCCGGTTTGCTTGGGATTTTTCAGTTCGGCAATGACTTCGAGTTGCTGGGTGGTTTTGCCGCGCTCAAAGGCCATGTGGTAAACTTTGCCGTCGCGGGAAACTTCAACTTTGAACCACTCAGAGAGGGCGTTAACGCACTTGGCACCGACACCGTGAAGTCCGCCGGAGTACTTGTAGGCGCCTTGTCCGAATTTACCGCCCGCATGGAGGTTGGTGAGGACGAGTTCGACGGCAGGGATTTTAAACTTCGGATGGATATCGACAGGAATGCCGCGGCCATTGTCGCGAATGGAAACGGAGCCATCGACATGAATGGTCACTTCGACCTTCGAGCAGAAGCCTGCAAGGTGCTCGTCAATGGAGTTGTCGAGCACTTCGAAGACGCAGTGATGCAGGCCCCGCTCATCGGGATCGCCGATGTACATGCCGGGGCGTTTACGCACGGCTTCGAGACCTTCGAGTTTGTCGATCTGTGCGGCGTTGTAGCCTTGTCCGGCGTCGATGTTTGTAGTCTCTGCAGTGGCGCCCGTCGAGGTGCTGGTGGAGAGGTTGGGCTCCAGGGAATCAGGCGCGGGAATATTGGTTTCTTCGGACATAAATTGGGATTTTTCTTGAATCGGTTAAGAGTAGGGAGCAGCAGGCCCAAGGGCAATGCTTTTCTTCATCCGGCGTTAGGGCGTGCACTATATATTGGGAGCGCTGCTTGTAGCTTCCACAAGATGCTGCGGAGGGGGAATTTCAAATACGATTTTCCGATGCTCGATTGGGGGTCTTTGCTGTGTAGCGTAGCGTTTCTGTTTTTTTGGTCAGGAGAACAGGATTTTTCAATTTATTGACTACCGCCAACTCACCCACACTCCGAACCCTTCAAGATGCTAGACCCGGTAAGTGACAGCATCCTTGCCCGGAAGGGATTTCATATGCCTCAGCAAGGCGGCTTCTTTCTTCGGACGATTGGTTGCGTTTTTCGCCAGCGAGAGAATTGCCGACTAAAAAAGAAGCTCACAAAGGCTGGACCGTTTTGTCCCGGATGCCAACGTCGTCATCTTGACGCGAGCGGTTCATCCTGATCTCTTTATTTCGCCGCAAGTGATGGCGTTTCGGACGTTAAGCATGGGAGGTCCCCGAGTGAAGCCTTATCGAATGTTCAGATCCTAAAAATTCAGGAAATCAAAGGAGGGGCGGGCGATGAATGCACGGAGGCTGGTAGGGCGGGCAGGCCCTTGCCCGCCGGGGTTTCGGCGCCGGGGCCGGTGGTGATAAATTCGCCGCGGTCGGCGGAATTGCTTGGAGAGAAATCCTCTGCAAGCCGCCGCATTCAGCTGGATGAGAAAAAATTGCGAGACAAGGTAGAATGTCAGCTGAAGGGGTTGATGACTTCAATGCCTTCGTAGTTTTGTCCGCTCTGTAGATCCTCGGAATAGAGGATTTCGCAATGAGCTTCTTTAGCAGTGGCCAGGATTAGGCCATCCAAATGGCTGACTTGATAGCGCTCGTGGAAGAGGTGCGCCTCCAGAAAGGTTTCTGCGGTCATCGGGTGAATCGGGAAGAGAAGCCAACGCTCGATCCAATCGTATTCTTCCCGGGCGGAGAGATTGAGTTTCTTGCGGTTGCGGGCGTTGACTGTGAACTCGTTGAGCACCTGCACCGAAAGGTGTAGGCCACGTTGCAGGAGGAGTTCGCGCGCAATGCGGGTCTTGCTGCTTGTCGGCGAGGATTCGTCGGCGGCATAAACCAGAATGTTGGTGTCAACGAAGGCGAGTGGCATAGATTTCGTCCCGGCTCAAAGGCTCGACGGGTTGGCGTCCACTCTTGGCGCGTTGATTGGCAAGCGAGTAAAGCTCCTCCATCGCCTGGATCCGCTTGGTCTCGCGGGCAACTTCCTCGTGATCCTCACGGGTCAAAAACTCGCGCACCATCGCGCTGATGGAGGTGCCTGCCTGCGCGGCGCGAATACGGGCTTTGCGGTAGGTGGCATCGTCCACTTTCAGTGTGATATTTTTCATATCCTGTGCACACTAACTGTGCAACTGTGCGAAGTCAAACCTTTGAGTGGAAGTTGCGTCTCATCAGAAACTCGATCCTGTTGCGCTACTGAATGCCATCACGGGTGGACGTCCTCGTCAAGCCACTGTCCGGCGGGCCGTATAGACTGCATACTACGCGCTTTTTCATTATGTTGGTGAGGAATCCGTCGGAGTTCCTCCTTTGGGGCTGATTTTAGTGGCGGCTTTTGAGCGCCTTACTGAAAGCCTCCCAACTTGGCTTTTATCATCCCTGTGTTTGGAAAGTTGTTTGTGGCTCAAGCCCCGATGGTTCAATCTTGGCTGATCAAGAATACCGAATGAAAAAGAAAATCTTGTTTCTCTGTTCGCAGAATAAGCTTCGCAGTCCTACTGCGGAGGCAATATTTGCCGATCACCAGCGCATCGAAGTCGACTCAGCCGGTTTGAACAATGACGCTGTAGTGCCGCTTTCCGATGAACAGATCTGGTGGGCTGATCTCATTCTTGTGATGGAGAGCTCTCATCGGGAGCGACTGAATAGAAAATTCGGCTCCGCTCTGGCCGGAAAGAGGGTTGCTGTTCTTGAAATTCCAGACATCTATAATTTCATGGACGAGGAATTGGTTCAAATTTTGAAGCAAAAGTGCGCTCCATATTTTTAGAGTGCCGGTGCCGTAATTCACGGACGCGGTGGAACTGCGGGCTCTGCTGGTCAAGAAGGACGGACCCCTGCGGAGCTCATTATCGGAGATCACAGATGCGGTGGAATTTTATTCCCCGACATGAAGTGGGGTTGGGCGTAGTCTTCCTTGATGAATTGGATCTAGCGACAACCCGCCTTCTCCAGTTTCCCGTGGCTTGGACTGAGATTGCCCCTGGATATCGACACTGCCTATTGAGGCGGTTTCCTTATTCGGTGATTTATACGCTCAAGAGCGACGATTCAGTTTTGATCGTGTTCGTATTTCATCACAGCGGGGCGCCCGAATCCTGGCAAGGTAGTCTTTGACTCACTCACCGCGATCGCCTCAAATCCACGCCTTGAAGCCGCCGATGCTGAGGACTCAGGCGTCCGTGGAGAGGAAGCCTTCGAGCTGGCGGATGCGGGTGGGGTGGCGCATTTTCCGCAAGGCTTTGGCTTCGATCTGGCGGATGCGCTCGCGGGTCACTTTGAATTGACGGCCGACTTCCTCCAAGGTGCGGCTGTAGCCGTCCACGAGGCCAAAGCGTTGTTCGAGCACTTGGCGCTCACGCTCGGTTAGTGAATCCAGCACGTCTTTAATTTTTTCTTTAAGCAGCACGGCTGCGGTCATGTCCGCAGGGTTATCAGCTGCTTTATCCTCAATGAAATCGCCGAAGCTGGTATCTTCGCTGTCGCCGACCGGAGCCTGCAGTGAAATAGGCTGCTGGGCCATCTTGAGCACGGCACGCACGCGCTCAACAGGCAGCATGATTTCCTCGGCCACTTCTTCGGGAGATGGCTCGCGGCCATATTCCTGCACGAGTTGCTTCTGCACGCGCATCAACTTGTTGATCGTCTCGATCATGTGCACAGGAATGCGGATCGTGCGGGCCTGATCGGCAATGGATCGTGTGATCGCCTGACGAATCCACCAGGTGGCGTAAGTTGAGAACTTATACCCGCGGCGGTATTCGAATTTTTCGACCGCTTTCATGAGGCCCATGTTGCCTTCCTGAATAAGGTCGAGGAAGGAAAGTCCGCGGTTGGTGTATTTTTTGGCAATGGAAATCACGAGACGGAGGTTGGCTTCCACCATTTCGGTTTTTGCCTTCAATGCTTTGCCGAGCCAGATTTTGAGAGACTCGTAGTTCGAGTGAAAATCCTCCGCTGTCATCCAGATGCGGGCTTCGAATTCTTTCAGCTGCGCAGCGTAATCGGTGCGGTGCAGCTTCTGCTCGGCTTTCGGCGCGTTTTTAGCTTTGGCTACTTCCGCTTCTGTGTGGATGAGCTGGCGGTGATGGGAATCCGCTATGGAAACAAATTCCTCGGTGACTTTCTGCTTGAAGAAAAATTTCGGGTAGAGCTTTTGCAGCGCGGCGTGGGACTTTTCGTAATTTTTGTGAGTCTTGGTATTTTTGGAAGTGGGCGAAAGCCGGGCAATGGCGCGGTATTCTTTGGCGACTTCGGTGGAAAGTTTGTCCACATTCGCACAAAGCTTTGGAAGCACTTTCATGTATTGCTCGCGGCTCTCGATTTTTTTGTCGAGAATGACGCGATCAAAGCGCTCACGGCTATCGATAAGCTTTTGTGCGAGGTCCAGATGAGCGCGGGCTGTGAAGCTGAATTTGCTGATAATCTGGTGCACCATGATCTCCGCATCCTCGATACGTTTGGAGATTTCCACTTCCTGCTCGCGGGTGAGCAGCGGCACCTGGCCCATTTGCTTGAGATACATCCGGACAGGGTCATCGAGAATGTCGAGCTTCGTGTCGGATTTAGGTTCGGGTTCCTCATCCTGATCTTTCTTGCCATCTTTAAACCGGTCCACTTCCGATGAATTGATGATGGAGATCTCCATGTTGCGGAGACGATTGATCACAAAATCGATGTCGTTCGCGTCGGTGATGTCCTCGGGCAGAATCTCATTCAAATCGTCGTAAGTGACGTAACCCTGCTCCTTCGCGAGTTTGATGAGCTCGCGGAGTTTCGATTGCAAATCCATGCCAGTGAAGTTTTTGGCATCCAAGGGCACGCCATCCGCAGTGCTGCGTCCGGGCTGACCGGGTTTGGGCCCGGCAGGGGCTTTCGGAGCCTTCGGAGCTTTAGCCGCTTTCGGGGCCTTTTCCGGTTTGGCCGCCTTGGCGGGTTTTGCGGGAGCTTTGGGTGCGGGCTTCACCACCTTGGTGTCAGCCGGCTTGCTTTTCCCGGCTTTTGGCTTGGTCGCGGGGGCAGGTTTCTTCGCGGTCACTTTCTTAGCTGCCGTTTTAGCTGAGGATGCCTTTTTGACAGGGGACTTCTTGACGGGACGCGATTGGGTTGTGCGCGCAGGTGCGGCACTCGATTTGGTTTTTGGCATGGTTGGTCAGCGAGTGGTGAAATTTCCTTGAAAGTCGGCGAGTCGGGTTTTACCAATTCGCTCCTACTATTATACCAAGGGCCGCGTAATATCCTTGAGCTGCGCCTGCAGGTCAAGGACTTCTTTCTGAAGCTCAATCATCTCCGGCACAGGGAGATCGGTCGCTTTCAGCCGCACCTTGACGGAACCAAGCTTTTGTTGAAGTGCTTTACGCTGGAGGGACATCCAGCAAGCCACTTTCTCGGCCTCGGAAACGGGCATGGGCGACTCCAGGATGCGTGTGAGCAATGCCTCCTCCTGGCTGCTCAACGACGAGGTGAGCTTCTGCGCGTCGGTCGCTCCCCCATTGGCCTGGACCTGATCGAGGAGGGTCCACAATATGGCTGTGTCCTCGAGTTGCTCGCGAACGGCCGCAGTGTCCTGCTGACTCAGCCATCCTGCCGCGCCTGGCATATTCACGAGCATTTGCACCAATTGGCGCACGTCCTTCGGCGGCATGGACAGCGGGGCCTCACGGTTTGCGTCAGCACTGTCCGACGCAGGTGTCTCGCGCTGCCGCCGACGGGCCATGCTCCGCAAATCGTCCGTCCCGATCTCTAACAGCATTCCCACGCGACCCACGATCTGATCCCGCAGGGCAGGATCCTCGATCTGCGAAACAGCCGCCATGATTTTGTTGGCGAGTGTCACTTTGCCACGAGGCGTGTCCAGCTCTCCCAGCTTTTTTGCCCGACGGATGCGGTATTCAAAAAAATCCGGAGCCGCTTTTACAATTTGCTCAAACACCTCCGCGCCCTGACTTCGGATCAACGAATCCGGGTCCTCCCCATCCGGCAGCGATGCCACGCGCACTTCCATCTCCGCAGCGAGCAGCACTTCAAACGAACGCTCCATCGCCTTCTGCCCCGCATTGTCCGAGTCAAAACAGAGCACGACATTCTCGGCCACGCGTTTGATGATGCGCGCTTGATCCGGCGTGAACGCGGTGCCTTGTGGTGCGATGACATTCCGAATGCCCGCTTCGAACATCGTGATCAAATCGAGCTGTCCCTCGCAGACAATGGCGGTGCCGGTTTTGATGATGTCACGTTTGCTTTTATGCAGGCCGAAGAGGATGCGGCCTTTTGTGAAGATGCGCGTCTCGGGGGAATTGACATATTTTGCCTCCTTGGCATCGGCTTCGAGCACCCGTCCGCTGAATGCCACCACCTCGCCAATGTCATTGCAAATCGGAAACATGAGTCGATTGCGGAAACGGTCATACATGCGCCCCTGACCCTCTTCCTTCTGATTGAGCAGTCCCGATTCGCGCAATTCATCTTCTCTGTAGCCTGCCGATTTTGCGAACTGCAGCAAGCCGTCCCAGCCGTCCAGCGAATAACCGAGCTTCCATGACTTGGCGACTTCCGAGGTGATGCCGCGGGACTTCAAGTACTCCCTCGCAACGCATGCACTCTCGTGTTTGAGGAGATTTTTGTGAAAATAATCCGCCGCCTCCGCATGAAGTGCGAGCAGGCGCTTGCGCATATCGAGCTTGGCAGCGTCTTCACGCGAGAGTTGTTCCTCGATGATAGGAATCCCGGCCTTCTCGGCTAACCTCCGAACGGCTGTTGGGAAGTCCACTTGGTCATATTCCATGATAAACCGGAAAACCGTGCCGCCCGCGCCACAGCCGAAGCAATGGTAGGTCTGCCGGTCCGGAGTCACAAAAAATGAGGGAGATTTCTCATTGTGAAACGGACACAGTGCGCGAAAACCTGTTCCGGCCCGTTGCAGCTTCACGTAGGACCCGATCACATCGACGATGTCATTGGCATCGGCTACTTTTTGGATCGTCTCGTCGGCTATCATTCCCATCTGCACCCATCGTATCCCGCCGCACCATCCCCGCAAGACCGTTTGCCACGGTAGTCAAAAAAACCGGCAGCCATGAACACGAATCCCCAGGGCAGCCGCAATATATAGGAAGAGGTTCGCGCCAAGTCCGCAAAGCACGCCAAGGTTTCAGAAAGAGGCTTCACCCGGCCCAGTGAATGCGTTGCCTTGGGCGAATCCCGGTTGACTTGTCGCTGGATTCCGAGGTGAATTGAATAGAAACATCGAACCCAACGTTTTCATTTTCATGCATCGTCCATGTATTTTCCTGCTGGCAATCCTGATGATTGTTCCTTCCGTCCATGCATTGACCTCTCCGCTGGATGCGGCGAATCGCGGGTTCAATTCTTTTCGCAATGTCGGCACCGCAGCCGCCCTGCGCATGTGGGGCTTACAGGACGCCATCCAAAACGAGCAAAACCCATCGCATGCAGCTTTCCTCGAGTTGACCCGCATCGAGCAGACCTGGGGAAGGCGCATCCGCGTAGAACTCATTAAAGAGCAAACTTTGTCCCACTCCACATCGCGAGTGTATCTGGCACTAGTGTTTGACTCAGGAGTTGCCTATGCGCTCGTCGAGACATACCGCAGCGAAAATCTGTGGAAAGTCAGCGCCCTGAAAGTTTCCACCGATTCCGAGAAAATCCTGCCTCGGGAGCTGCTCGACTGAAGCGCAATGGCCGGGAGTTATTGAAGAAAGCGGGTAAGAAGCAAAACGCCGAAGACGAACGGGGCAGAAGGATTCCGGTGCTTTTTTAATCGATGACATAGCCTATTCCTGGTTTTCACCTGCACAGCGCGCCTGCACTCTGGAGACCGCCCATTCGGCGTGTTCGCGCACCATGGGGTCGGGGGAGGTGGCAGCTTGGCGGATGGCGGGTAGATCTTCGCAGGTGCCGATGTTTCCGAGGACGGTGCAGAGGTTGCGCAGCCAGCGGGCGTGCTTGAGACGGAAAACGGGGGTGCCGCGAAAGGCGGTGCGGAACTCGGCATCGGTCCATGCAAGCATATCGCGAAGATCGGGCAAGGACCGGGCTGCGAAATGCGCTTCGCGGGATTGCACGGCCCAGCGGTTCCATGGGCAGACGTCAAGGCACTCATCACAGCCAAACACGCGATCTCCGATTGCCTCTCGGAATTCCTCCGGAATCGGCCCTTGGTGCTCAATCGTGAGGTAGGCGATGCATCGCCGGGCATCCAGTTGATACGGGGCGGTGATGGCTTGCGTCGGACACGCTGTGATGCAGCGCGAACACGATCCGCAGCGATCCGTTCCGGGCTCGTCGTGCTCCAGATCGAGCGAGGTGAGCAGTCCACCAAGTAGCAGCCAGTTGCCGAATTTTTCGTGGATGAGCATGGTATTTTTGGCCTGCCAACCCACGCCTGCCTGCTCGCCGAGCGGCTTTTCGAGCACTGCGCTGGTGTCGGAAAACTTCCTGCATCGCGCTCCGGTTTCCTTCACGATGAAGTCCTCCATGGACGCCAGTTTGTGCTTCATCCAGTCGTGGTAATCTCCACCCAGCGCATATTTTGCCATGCGTCCGCGGCGGTCTGGATGCGGCTGGAAGTAATTTTTGCCGAGGAAAATGGCAGACCGGCACTCGGGCATGAGCATTTGCGGAAATTGGCGGGCCTCCACATTTTTCTCCATCCACTCCATGTTGCCGTGGCGTCCATTTGCCAGCCAATCCTTTAAATATCCGGCATACTTCGGGCTCGTAGGATCGGCAATGCGGCAGACATCAAATCCCAGGCGGAGCGCTTCGCCCACGATTGCCTGCTTTGCTAATGGTGCCTCCATCGCTTGAGCATTGCGGGGATAAAGGGTTGGAGCAAACGCAAAAAAACGGCGGAGAGACTAGCTCCCCGCCGTTTAACCTTAACTATCCAACCCTAATGAAACAGATTAGACGGCTTTATCTCCGGTTTCCTCCGTGCGGATCCGGATTGCTTCCTCGACGGGAAGAATGAATATTTTGCCGTCACCGATTTTGCCGGTCTTGGCGGATTTGCTGATGGCCGCGACTGCGTCGGTGACCAAGGCATCCGTCAGGACGACTTCGATTTTGATTTTTGGCAGGAAGTCGACGGTGTACTCGCTGCCGCGGTAGATTTCGGTGTGGCCCTTTTGGCGTCCGAACCCCTTGACTTCGCTGACCGTCATGCCTTCGATCCCCAACTCAGCCAAGGCGTCTTTTACCTCTTCGAGTTTGAATGGTTTAATGATTGCTTCGATTTTTTTCATAATTTTTTACGAACTGCTAAATTATTAGGTTTGTCCCTTACCGCCTCCGGCATACACCGGAGGCGGCACCCTGGACAAACAGATTAGTGACGATCTCCCACGAAATCAGGATATGCTTCCTGGCCATGTTCACCGATGTCGAGACCTTGCTCTTCTTCCTCAGCGCTGACACGGACACCCATGATCATCTTGATGATACCGAAGACCACGAGCGAGAATATGAAAGCGGCTAATGCCACTGCCACCACGCCGGTGAGCTGGCCAACGATGCCGAATTGTTTTTCTCCTCCTTCTGGAACAACTTCGAAGATTGCTGCGGCAAGAATGCCCCAGACACCACACACACCGTGAACAGAAATAGCGCCAACTGGATCATCAATCTTGATCTTGTCGAAGAAGATGATCGAGAACACCACGATCACACCTGCGATAAGGCCGATGATAATGGAACCCATTGCGGAGACGATGTCCGCGTTAGCGGTAATTCCCACCAGACCAGCAAGAATGCCGTTGAGCGCCATGGAGAGGTCGGGTTTCTTGAGGAAAGCCCAAGCCACGATGATCGAACCAATTGCACCTGCAGAAGCTGCAAGCGCTGTGGTGGTGAAGACGAGGCCCAAGGGTCCCGGACTTGCAGACAACACTGAACCGCCGTTGAAGCCGAACCATCCAAAGAAGAGTAGTAACACGCCGATCGTGGCAAGCGGCATGCTGTGGCCAAGGATCGGACGGATTTTGCCATCAACATATTTTCCATTACGAGGCCCAAGGATCAGCACACAAGCCAGAGCGGCGAAGCCACCGAAAGCATGCACAACAGCGGACCCAGCGAAATCTTTGAAACCGTTGCCACCATTGAGGTTGCCCAACCAGCCACCGCCCCAGTGCCATGAACCCACGACCGGATAGGCGAACGCCACCAGCAGGGTTGCGAAGAGCAGGAAGGAAGGTAGCTTAACCCGCTCGGCTACTGCACCCGAGACGATGGTCGCAGCTGTGGCAGCAAACATGGCTTGGAAGATGAAGTCACCGTAGCCGGTCATCGCCAGAGCCAATCCGCCGTAGCCAAATGTGTCGCCCCCGTCCGCATTAAGATCTCCGATGGGACCGCCAATGCTAAACCAGCCGTTGAAGTCACCTGGGTAATGCGTGTTAAAGCCGACCAGTGCGTATGTGAGCAAGCCGATTGCAATGATGAACACATTCTTGAAAAGAATGTTCACTGTGTTCTTCGACTGGGTCAGGCCTGTTTCGAGCGTTGCGAAGCCTAAGTGCATGATGAACACCATTGCGGCCGCAATGACTGTCCACAACATGCTGGTTACGAAGAAGTCAAATGCTCCCGCGTTGTCTCCCTGAGCTGCCAGCAACTCGTTAAACGCGACCATGTAGTCTTCTTCTTCCTCGGCGGCTTCTTCCTCAGCGGCTTCTTCCACAGCCACGACGGGTTCATCTTGCGCATGGGCAAGAGTGGCTCCTCCAGTGAAGCCGTAAGTGAGGACGCCAGCGATGGCCAGCAGTCCAAGTTTTCGCAGATTTTTCAACATAATTACTTCCTTTTAATGTTTGGGTTGGATCATCTCCCGGCCGGTTTGAGGCCATCAGATGGTTGTCTTGGTGAGTCGGACGGGTTCTTCCGGAATCCCAAGCGAGCGTGCCCTTACCCCTCACGCAAAGCTTGGTTTTCCAGCTGATCCCAGCCAACACTGGCACGGAAAGCAACATCCATGCCAAGCGACAAATTCCGCAATATTTAGAGGGAAAACCTCTGAGCGCCCCAGAGAGAGTGATGGGCAAGAGCCCGGTAAGTGCTGAATAAAAATAACCATTTCAGCGTGAACTGGTGAATATTGCACAAAGAAATCTGCGGGATTTCAGCAGGTCAGCTATTGCTCGTTTCAGAAAAGCGTGTTCAAATTGAAGTCGGGGAAATTTTTGCTGAGCAAGGGGTGATAGAACGGATCTGTCCATGAGGGGTCGCTGAGATACTTTTCCCGAAGCGCATCAACTTCCTCCGGGATTTCCAATTTCGGGCGGCTCGCGGATTCATGATGGATCATCGAGACATGCGGGATGCTCACCACACGATATCCGCTCTTCCACAGTCGCATGCAGTAGTCCACGTCGTTATAGGCAATTTTGAAATGTTTATCATCAAATCCTCCTGATTCGCGGAAGACCCCGCGTCTGGTGAACATGCATGCCGCAGTCACCGCGCTGTAGTTACGCACAGCCTGCAATTGTGCATGGCAACGTTGATCGTCCACGCGACAGTTGGCAAATGCATGGGACGCTTTCATCAGGCTTCCCAGCACGACGCCTGCATGCTGAATGCGACCGTTGGGATAAAGCAAACGCATGCCCACCGCTCCGATCTCCGGCCGTTGCCCGTATTCAGCGAGCGCTTCAATCCACCCGGCATCGCAGACCTCGGTGTCATTGTTAAGGAAAATCAACCACTCGGTGTCCACCATCCCGACGGCATGGTTGTGCATCGCCGCATAGTTAAAAGGCCCATCAATG
>JBGTCP010000382.1:0-2063 GCA_041748815.1 Chthoniobacterales bacterium | reverse complement strand
CCGACCCCGTCAACAGCGTGCTCAGCAGCGGCAGCGAAATCCAGCTCTACCAATGGATTTCCAAACAGGACAACCTGTTCAAACAGTGAGCACTGGAAATTTTCTCAAAGATCGGGATTGACAGATTGCTGCGACCCTATTACTTCTACGCCACTTTTCCCGTTAACACCTAATTCATATGTCAGCCACACAAGTCATTCTCAAAGAAAACATCCCCGGTCTCGGAGCGGAAGCCGATATCGTCAAAGTAAAACCCGGGTATGCCCGCAACTTTCTGGTGCCCACAGGAAAAGCCTACTTCCTCACACCCGGCACCGAGAAGACACTGAACCACCTCCGCGCAAAGCGTGCAGAGCGTGAAGCCACGGAACTCAACGAGTCCCAGAGCTTCGCCCGCCGCATCGGCAAGCTAAAAATCACCCTTACGCTGGAAACCGGCGGACAGGGCAAGGCATTCGGCTCCATCACTTCCAACGATATCTCCAAAGCCATCACGGAGGAACTCAACGACGTGGTCATCGATCACCACAAAATCGTCCTCGAGCGCCCGATCAAAAACTCCGGCGATTTTGATATCGAAATCAAGCTGCCACAGGATGTGACAGCCACATTGAAACTTACAGTGAAGACCAGTGGCGACACTGGTGATTCCGAAGACAACCGCGACTCGGCCCCTGCACGGGACTGATCGACTCTCGCGTTGACTGGCGGCTTTCCCCGCAGTGCGCGCCACTCGGATCACTCCGGTGGCGCGCTTTTTTTTGACATCGACACAAGTCGTTGATCCTATCCACCAAATTTCCCGCATCCATGAAATATAGAACGCATCATTGCAACGCACTGCGCCTCGAACAAGCAGGCGATACCGTCACCCTCTCCGGCTGGGTTGGCTCCCGTCGCGACCACGGCGGAGTCATTTTTATCGATCTGCGTGATCGTGAAGGGCTTACGCAAATTGTGTTTCAGCCCGAAGCCCACGCTGAGGCATCCACGACCGCACACACACTGCGCCCGGAAGATGTGATCACCGTCACCGGCGAAGTGGCAAAACGTCTGGAAGGCACCGAGAACACACGCCTGCCCACCGGTGCCATCGAGATCATCGTCAGCAAAATTACGATTCTTTCCCGCTCCGATGTGCCTCCGTTCCCCATGGGCGATACGGTGAGCAATGAGGATCTGCGCCTGGCTCACCGGTATCTTGATCTGCGCCGCGGCCCGATGGCAGCCAATCTGCAACTGCGCCACCGCGTGACCAAAACCGTCCGCGATTATTTTGACAAACTCGGATTTCTTGAAATTGAAACGCCCATTCTCTCGAAGAGCACCCCTGAAGGCGCGCGGGATTTCCTCGTGCCAAGCCGCTTAAACCGGGGTGCATTCTACGCGCTCCCCCAGGCCCCGCAGCAATACAAACAGCTGCTCATGGTGGCAGGTGTGGACCGTTATTTTCAGATTGCCAAGTGCTTTCGCGATGAAGACCTGCGCGCCGACCGCCAGCCAGAATTCACCCAGATCGACGTCGAAGCATCGTTCATCGGGCAGGAGGATATTTTTCCAATGGTGGAAACGTTGATGGCGGAGGTCTACCGCGCGGCCAAGGGTATAGAGCTCCCGCTTCCATTCCCCCGCATGACCTACGAGGATGCCATGAACCAGTATGGCAGCGACAAGCCGGACACCCGCTTCGGCATGGAACTCAAAGACGTGGGCGGCATCTTTGCAGAGTCCGGCTTCAAAGTTTTCAAAGGTGCGCTCGAGACAGGCGGCGTGGTGAAAGCCATCAACGCAAAAGGCTTCGCCTGCATCACTACCGGCCAAATCGAAAACCTCACCACGATCGCTAAACAGTACGGGGCAAAAGGATTGGCATTCATCAAAGTGGAAAACGGAGAATGGAAATCCCCCATCGTGAAGTTCTTTAGCGACGCCGAGAAATCCGCCCTCACGGAGCTGCTGGCCATCGAGGAAGGGGACCTCATTCTTTTCGGCGCGGACAGCCGCGACGTGGTCTGCGAAGTGCTCGGCCGCATCCGCCTCGAGGTCGCGTCCATCCAAAAGCT
>JBGTCP010000381.1:0-3440 GCA_041748815.1 Chthoniobacterales bacterium | reverse complement strand
GGTTGCCACGGATGGTCCCGCGCTTCGGCGAAATTTTTGATACTGCCTGCAAGCATGACCGGCAGGATCGACCATCCCACGATGACCAAATAGTCCACAGCTGCATCGGTGACTTCAGGCGGCTGCGAAAAGATTCCTAGAAATCCGCTCAGAGGGATGAACAGGAACCCGAGCAAAATTCCACCGAGGAGGACCAGCAGCATCAGATTGCGCAACAGCCGCGAAGACCTTGGAGCATCGTCGCTCTGCGAAACAAGCACTGTGATGCATTGCAAAAAACCAAAGCCAAAAATCAGCGGCACCATGAGCAGGCTGTTGGCAAATGCGGAGGCCGCCAGTTCCGTCACGCCAAGCCGCCCGATCATTACCGTGTCGGCCAATCCGAGCAGCATGTGGCTCACGTTTCCCGCGATAATCGGCAACGCCAACAAAAGATTGCTGCGTGCTTCCACGCGAAAGGACTGGATCGCCGACATATTGGGAGGCGCGAACCCTAGCCCCGGATTTCCCAAAGTAAATCGAAAACCAACCCCGCAGAGCATCCGTTCAACGGAGAGCGCGGCCCGTCTCAGCGCACGCGATATTTGCCGTCGCCCACGTCGATCAGATCAACCCGCACCTGAGCCAAGCCTTTTTCATAAAAGCCCAGCGCTTTGGCTGCCGCGGGAGTCACATCGATCACACGCCCTGCAATGAACGGCCCGCGATCATTGATCCGCACCACCACGCTGCGGCCATTCTCGAGATTTGTCACCGTGACCCTGCAAGGGATCGGCAGCGTTTTATGAGCTCCCGCCATCGCTCGCGCGCTGTAGGTCTCGCCAATCGCAGTTTGCCCACGCCGGAAAAGCCCACCTTCCGTGTAATGCGATGCAATCCCGACCTCCGAAAATCCGCGAGCCATCTGCGGGTGGATCGGCACGTAACGCTCGCCGCGGATGCTGTAAGGCGCGTGTTTGTAGCCCGGATAATCGGACGTGGAACAAGACGCCAGCAGAGCAAGAATCCCGCAGATAACAAACAACACGCCCAACGCTCTGGATGCAAAGGCCATCAGCGAATAATGAAAAAAACTACCACCAGGTTGCAGGACATGAGATGCAAAAGATAAATCGCTTCATACGTCGGCACAATTAATTTCCGCGAACACCCTGGCGCATCTCTGCTTGTGTTTGGCGGGTCGAAAGCCCATGCTGCGGACGTTATGAAATCCCTTTTAATGACCAATGAATACCCGCCAAATATCTATGGCGGCGCTGGTGTGCATGTCGATTACCTCAGCCGTGAGCTCGCGAAACTCATGCCGGTCGAGGTGCGTTGTTTTGGCGATCAGGATGTGCCGGACCCAGGCCTCCGCGTGATCGGCACCCCGGCACCAGACAGCGAAATGACCGCTCCAGCCGCATTAAAATCCGTCTTCGGCGCACTTGACCGCTGCCTGGATTTTAATACCCGCAACGTGGACGCGCAGGTTGTGCATTGCCACACATGGTACACGCATTGGGCCGGCATCCTTGCAAAACTCAACTACGGCATCCCGCTGGTAGTCACGGTCCACTCGCTCGAACCGCTCCGTCCCTGGAAACGGGAGCAACTTGGCGGAGGCTATGATTTCAGCCTCTGGGTCGAGAAGACCGCCATCGAAATGGCAGATGCAGTCATCGCGGTTTCCTCCGAAACGAAAGCCGACATCGAAAGACTCTTCAATGTGGATCCCGCAAAGGTGACCATTATCTACAATGGAATTGATCCCACCGAATACCATCGGGTCGAGGCGACAGACCGGCTCGACCGCTTCGGTATCGATCCCGGCAAACCATTCATTCTTTTTGTCGGACGCATCACGCGGCAGAAAGGCATTGTGCATCTCGTCCGCGCCATCGAAAAAATGGCACCCGGCTTTCAAGTCGTTCTCTGTGCCGGTGCACCGGATACTCCAGAGATCGGCGCGGAAATGAAGGCGGCTGTCGAGGCCGCGCAACAGACCCGCAGCGACATCATATGGATCGGCGAGATGGTTGATAAATCCACCGCCATCGAGCTATATTCCCGGGCAGACCTGTTTGTGTGTCCGTCGATTTACGAGCCATTCGGCATCATCAATCTCGAAGCGATGGCCTGCGAAACCCCTGTCGTCGCATCCGCTGTGGGCGGAATCAAGGAAGTGGTCGTTCACGGCACCACCGGTCTGCTCGTCCCTGTGGAGCAGATGCAGGAAAGCCCGTTCGAGCCACTGGACCCCGACAAATTCTCGTCGGACCTCGCCACTGCAGTGAACACTCTCATGGCAGATAATGCGCTCCGCGAGTCCATGGGCCACGCAGGACGCCAGCGCGCGATAGATCATTTCAGCTGGTCGGCCATTGCACAGCAGACCCACGACCTCTACGCCTCGCTCCAATAACGTATGTTTGTCGATCAAGTAAGAATTTATGCAAAGGCAGGACGCGGGGGCGACGGCAGTGCCAGCTTCCGGCGTGAAAAATTTGTCCCAAAAGGCGGACCAGACGGTGGCGACGGCGGACACGGCGGAGACGTTATCCTGCGTCCCGATCCCAACACCGACAACCTCGTCGCCTTGTATTACGAACCCATCATTAAAGCCGGCCATGGCGGCAATGGCAGCGGACGTAAATCCAGCGGCAAAACCGCATCCCCAAGCATCATCAAGGTACCCGTCGGCACCGTCATCTATAAAATTCCACCCGAACTGGGTCCCAATCAAACGCGCCGCTTCGACGACGACGAACCCGATGCCAAGCCCAACTCTTTGGACCCTCGTGATCTCGAAATTGTCGCCGATCTGAATGAAGCTGGTCAGGATTTCATCCTTTGCAAAGCAGGGCGGGGAGGCAAAGGTAACGTGCATTTCAAAAGCAGCACCAACCGCTCGCCGCAGCAAATCACCGAAGGCACTGACGGCGAAGAAGGGCACTTTTTGTTCGAGCTGCGCACCATCGCCGATGCCGGACTGGTCGGATATCCTAATGCCGGGAAGTCCACACTCCTGCGCGCCATTTCCTCTGCCAAACCCAAAGTGGCAGCCTATCCCTTCACGACTCTCACGCCCCACATCGGCGTGGTGGAGCTGGAGGAATGGCGACGCTTCACCGTCGCCGACATCCCCGGCCTCATCGAAGGAGCCCACCAAAATGTTGGGCTGGGTCATGATTTCCTCCGCCACATCACACGCTGCCGCATTTTGCTATTCGTCATCGACATGGCAGGCAGCGAAGGCCGCTCGCCCATCGAGGACCTCCAAAGCCTGCGGCGTGAAATTAACCTCTACGACGCAAATCTCTCCGAACGGCCATGGTTCATCGTCGCAAACAAAATGGACATGGAGGCCAGCGCAGATGAACTCAATTTTTTCAAACAACGTTTCCCCTCAGTGAAGGTCATCCCCGTCTCAGCAGACCGCGGGCATGGGATCCCGGAGC
>JBGTCP010000380.1:0-1943 GCA_041748815.1 Chthoniobacterales bacterium | reverse complement strand
GCGGCGGCATTTGGATTTTATGCGTTTTTTGCCCTCTTCCCCCTTCTTCTCATGCTGGTTTCGGCAGGAGCTATTTTCCTGGAACCGGAAACCGTGGAACGCACTGCCCTCAATTACATTGATTCCTTCATGCCTCTGCAGTCGGAAAATCAAGAGGCTGTGTCAGAAATCATCGGCGGAGTCATGTCTTCCAGTGGAGGCATTGGCCTGGCTGCGGTAGCCGGCTTGCTTTGGAGCGCATCCAATTTTTTTCAAGCGTTGGTGCGCGGAGTCAACAGGGCCTGGCACACCCAGGAACTCTCCTGGTGGAGAGTGCCCCTAAAAAATCTTCTCATGGTAGCCACCTTCGCAAGCGCTTTGCTCATCGGTATCGTGCTCCCGGCCGTTTTTAACGCCGTGCAAATGTTCATCGGCTGGGATCCCGGATTTTTGCCATTCTCTGTGGACGTGTTACGAATCGTGCTGCCCAGCGTGATGCTTTTTTACGGTCTTCTCATCCTCTATAAAGTGAGCCCGCGCCGCAAAACACACTTCAAGGAGGTGTGGATCGAAGCTGCGGCGGTCACCTTGCTGTTGAAGTTGCTTCAAAATTTACTCGTCTTCTATTCCAGCAACATCTGGCAGGTGAACGCGCTGTATGGTGCCATGGGCACTATGATCATTCTGCTCCTGTGGGTATATTTGTGCGGGATGATTGTGCTCCTGGGTGCCTGCCACTGCGCCGCACGGGCCGGCGAAGGACCAACCTGATTTTATAACCCTCTTAAATGCTTTGAATAGACTCCGGGCGCCGGCGTCTTACCCCATATGAATAATATTCGTTTTCCACGCCTTGGTGTCATCTCCCGCCGCGCGATTCCGTGTTTTGCCGCTGGAGCACTGCTTTTTGCGACCTCGGGATGCCTGCCGGAGAAAGATGCAACCATCGATCAGTCCGTAGTGGATGAAGAAGCGCTCATCGAACAACGGGTGCAGCAGATCCTCGCCGAGCAACGCCTCGCGGAACTCGAAGAGGAGCTTCGCAACAAAGAACTTTCGCTCGCAGATCGTGAACTGCTTCTTGAGGAGGAACGCAAGCTCGTGGAACAGGAAAGAGTCCGCCAAGAGCAGGCAGCGCTCATCATTGCAGCCGCCACTCCCGCACCTGCACCAGCAACCCGCGTGCAGGCCGTCACCACTCAGGCCGTTACGATGCAGTACTCAGCACCTCAACAGTTGGCAGCGACCGCACCAGAGCTGGATTATTTTTATGAGGAACTTTCGCCACATGGTTCCTGGTATCAGACGGTGGATTATGGATACATCTGGCAACCCGCCCCCACTTATGTGGAGACCGGCTGGCAGCCATATACTCGCGGACACTGGGTTTACACGGACTATGGATACACCTGGGTGAGCGAGGAGCCGTTTGGCTGGGCGACTTACCACTATGGTCGCTGGGTAGAGTTGGACCGTCGTGGATGGTGCTGGGTGCCCGGCAACGAATGGGCACCTGCATGGGTCTCCTGGCGCTCGAGTAACGACTACGTTGGCTGGGCACCTCTGCCTCCAAGAGCAGGATTTGCCGGCAATCGCATCGGCGTAAATATCGACATTATCTTTGATATCGGACCATCGCACTACTCTTTCGTGCCAGTGCGTCAGTTTGGTTCACGCGATCTCTACAGCCACCGCGTGCCTCGTGACCGCTCGGTCACGATTATTGAAAATACTACTAACATCACCAACATCGTCCGGAACGATACCACCATCATTAATGAAGGCCCGAACATCACCATCATCAACGAGCGTAGCGACGAAAGGGTCCGCACGGCCCGCGTGGATCGTGGTGAAAGGTTCAACCGCAACGAACGTCGCTCCAATCTGAGCGACGGAGCTCTGCAACTCGCTGATCTGCCCGATAACATCGATGATCGTCGCCGGGAGCGCCGCGAATTGCGCGC
>JBGTCP010000379.1:0-2954 GCA_041748815.1 Chthoniobacterales bacterium | reverse complement strand
CGCATGATCGAATCGCTCGATAAACTTTGCCTCCACACCATCACGACCAAACCATGGTCGCTGGCTCAGGCTGCCGCAAAATATTCCGCTGCCGGGATTGGTGGCATTACGGTCTGGCGCGATGCCGCACAAGCGCATCCCGATGGCATAGTAGCCGCTGGCAAATTGCTGCGTGACCAAGGCCTGGAAATCGTCTCCTACGTGCGGGGCGGATTTTTCACTGCTGCCAATGAAGACGGTCGGCAGGGTGCCATTGATGAAAACAAACGCATCATCGATGAAGCCGCAGAATTGGACGCGCCCCTCATCGTCCTCGTGTGCGGAGCCACGCCCGGCCAGTCGTTGTTTGATTCCCGTCAACAAATCACCGACGGACTCGCTGCGATCATCCCCCATGCAGCCGAACGCGGAATCCGCCTTGGCATTGAGCCATTGCATCCCATGTATGCCGACAGCCGGTCGGCCGTGAACACCCTGGGCCAGGCCAATGACATCGCACTCGCCCTGAACTCCGATACTGTCGGTGTCACGGTCGATGTTTTTCACCTCTGGTGGGACGAGCGCCTCGAAGACGAAATCGCCCGCTGCACCGAATACAACAAACTCTTCTCCTTCCACATTTGCGATTGGAAAAACCAGCCCGTCGACATGCTCAATGACCGCGGACTCATGGGCGAGGGCGTTATCGACGTGCCACTCATCCGTTCCTGGGTCGAGCGCAGCGGCTTCACCGGATTCAACGAAGTCGAAATTTTCTCCAACCTGCATTGGGCCACCCACCAAGACACCTTCCTCCAAAAAATCATCCAAGCCTACCACCACAACTCCTAACCCCCCTGAAAACTGCGCACACCTCCCCACTGCCAACCGCTAACTGATCACCGCTAACCTAATTATGATTACTGAACTAAAAACACACACCATCGGCATCATCATGAACGGCGTCACCGGACGCATGGGCACCAATCAGCATTTGCTGCGCTCCATCTGCGCCATTCGCCAGCAGGGCGGCGTCAAAGTCAGCCCCACCGAAGTCATCATGCCCGACCCGATCCTCGTCGGCCGCAATGGCGTGAAACTCGCTGAACTGGCCAAACGCGCAGGCATCGAAAAATTCACCACCGATCTCGACAGCGTGATGAGCGATCCGGCCTACCCGGTTTACTTCGATGCGCAGACCACTGGACGTCGCGCCGAGGGAGTGCGTGCGGCCGCAGCAGTCGGCAAGCATGTTTATTGCGAAAAACCCACTGCCGTGGACAGCGAGACCGCGCTGGAACTCTATCGCATCTGCCAGAAGGCAGGCGTGAAAAATGGCGTTGTTCAGGACAAACTCTGGCTGCCCGGTATCCTCAAACTTAAGCGACTCATGGAAAATGGGTTCTTCGGGGAAATTCTCTCCGTGCGTGGCGAGTTCGGCTACTGGGTCTTTGAAGGACACACGGTGCCGGCACAGCGTCCTTCGTGGAACTACCGCAAAGAAGACGACGGAGGCATCATTGTGGACATGCTGTGCCACTGGCGCTACGTGCTCGACCATCTTTTTGGCAAAGTGAAATCGCTCACCTGCCTCGGAGCCACCCACATTCACGAGCGCATTGATGAGCAGGGCAAACCTTACAAATGCACTGCCGATGACGCCGCTTACGCCACTTTTGAACTCGAAGGCGGCGTGATCGCCCACTTCAATTCCTCATGGGTGACCCGAGTCGACCGCGACGATCTCCTCACCTTGCACGTGGACGGAACGAAGGGCTCTGCTGTTGCAGGCCTGCGCGAATGCAAAGTCCAGAGCTATGGAACGACTCCCAAGCCGACGTGGAATCCCGATATCCAACAGCCCATCAACTTCCGCGAAGGCTGGGCATGGATGCCCGAGCAGGAGATCTTCGACAATGCCTTCAAAGTGCAATGGGAGCTTTTCCTCCGCCACGTCGCACTCGACGAGCCATTCCCATGGTCACTCCTCGAAGGAGCCAAAGGCGTGCAACTCGCCGAACTCGGCCTCAAGTCCTGGGAAGAACGCCGCTGGGTCGACGTCCCGGAACTAAAAGCATAGGCCCGGAGAGCATCCTGCCGGGTGGCTTACCTCAGATCGTCAAGTTGACAATTTCTTTGGCCCAACGGGCCTCGATTCCATAGCCCAGCTCGCAGGGCTGGGTTCAGGAAATTGAGAAATCTGAGGGCTGAAAGTCCGCGATGCAATGAGGTAAGTCCACACGATCCTCGGCAGCGACGGCTCTCCTAGAGTGATGGCGAAGCCAGCCAACATACAGCAGCCGGGGGTTGAGCGAAGCGCCCCCTCGGGGTCGATCTGCTCAAGCCGGAGGCTTGCCAGATATTAGCCGGTGGTAAGGGAGCATCAACGACCGCCACCACCGGTTATCCGAGAAAATAAATCTGCATCCCGGAGGGATGCCAGCCACTAACGCCGCAGCCCGGATTATTCCTTCTCGTCGGATTTTTTGTCCTCGGATGGCCGGAGCGGTGCTTTGATCTCTTTGCGGGATTTCACCACCTCATCGACCAAACCGTAATCACAAGCCTGGTCAGCACTCATATAATAATCACGATCGGAATCACGACCAACCGTTTCTATATCCTTGCCGGTGTGTTCCGAAAGGATACGAATGAGGCGTTTCTTGAGCTTGAACATGAACTCAACCTGACGCTCCACGTCGCTGGCCTGGCCTTGCGCGCCGCCGCTGACCTGGTGGATCATGATGTCGGAATTTGGCAACGCATAACGCTTGCCATGTGCACCCGCAGCCAGCAAAACCGCACCCATGCTCGCAGCCATGCCGAGGCAATAGGTGGAAACATCGCAGGTCACAAATTGCATTGTGTCGTAAATCGCCAACCCTGCCGTAACGGAACCGCCCGGCGAATTGATGTACAAGCTGATATCCTTTTTAGGATCCTCCATCTGAAGGAAAAGCATAGATCGGAAGAGC
>JBGTCP010000378.1:0-9793 GCA_041748815.1 Chthoniobacterales bacterium | reverse complement strand
TGCTCGTGCAGTTGAGTTTTGCATACATGCTTCCCGCGCTGTTTGCGAAGCTCAATGAGCGGGAGGTTTACTTGAGTTATCTCTGGCCGCTGGCATACGACAAACTCTTCCCGGAAAGCGTTGAGAGTTTTGTAAACGGCGGAAATTTCGGTCACTTTTTAGTTGGGTGGTTCCTGGTTGGGACTGCGCTTGCGACTCCGGTGCTCACGTATTTTTATGGTAAGCGATGGTATTGCTCCTGGGTCTGCGGATGCGGCGGACTTGCGAATACGGCTGGGGATTCATTCCGTCAAAATTCCAATAAATCGCTGGCGGCCTGGAAAGTGGAACGCTGGATGGTCCATGGAGTGCTGTTGTGGATCGTGCTGCTCACGGCTCTGCTCTGGGTGGCTCCGGGAATGCCGGAGGCGTGGCAGCAGTCGCTTCATGTGGTCAAGCAATGGTATGGTTTTCTGATTGGGGCGGCATTTGCCGGAGTGATCGGGGTGGGATTTTATCCGTTGATGGGGACAAGGGTTTGGTGTCGGTTCGGGTGCCCGATGGCAGCGTTGCTGGGGTTGATCCAGCGCTTCAATTCACGTTTCCGCATTACTACGAATGGAGGCCAGTGCATTTCGTGCGGCAATTGTTCTAAATACTGCGAGATGGGCATCGACGTGCGGCATTATGCGCAACGCGGACAGAATATCATCCGCGCCTCCTGCGTGGGCTGCGGCATTTGCGCGGAGGTGTGCCCGCGCGGAGTGCTGGCATTGGAGAACGGGCCAAAGCCGGGGCGCTTCAATTTTAAAGAAGGTCTCTCCATGCTTGGGAGCTCGAAGGCACGCAACTGAGTGGGGCATGGTCTTCGATCCCGGCAGCTACAAATTATGTTACGGGCGTGACATCAGATGTTGGGACCTCAGCCCCAAGATGTAACTCCTTCAGAGTTGGTTTCAGAAGGATTGTAACCCATGGTAGCTCGTGCCTCGCAACCATGGGCTGATTGCTAAAACGCCGTTGGCGTTTCGCGGACACTGAATTCAAAATCTGGACGCAGTCACAATCACACCCGGAGGGGTTGCAGGCGTAGATCCGGACTTGCCAGTAAATTGTGGGATGGTTTATGGTTGATTGACCGCAGCCAGGGGTGAATGAGTGCCAGGCGGCGTTGTTTTACCCGAGAGCAATTTATGACGAACACGACATCCGAAGGACTGCATCCCGATCTCCAGTCACTGAAAAGAGGGACCGCAAAGATCTTAAGCGAGCAGGAATTAAGCACGAAGCTTAAGCTGGGAAGGCCGCTCAACATTAAACTAGGCGTGGATCCCACTGCTCCGGATATTCACCTAGGGCATACGGTCGGGCTTGCGAAGCTGCGGCAGTTTCAGGATCTGGGACACAAAGCGGTGCTCATCATTGGCGACTTCACTGCGATGATTGGAGATCCGAGCGGACGCTCCAGCACGCGACCGCAACTGGAGCACGATGAGATCATGCTGAATGCCAAGACTTATCAGGAGCAGGCATTCAAAATTCTGGATCCGGAGAAAACACGCATTGTATTTAATGGCGAGTGGTTTGAGATCATGCCTTTCGATGAGGTGATCCGCCTGAACAGCCGTGTGACCTTGCAGCAGATGCTTCAGCGCGAGGATTTCAAGGATCGCATTGAGCGCGGCATTCCGATTCATGCGCACGAGATCCAATATCCGATCATGCCGGGTTGGGACTCTGTTAAAATCAACGCCGATGTGGAAATCGGCGGCACGGACCAGCTTTTTAACATTTTGGTGGGTCGGGATTTGCAGAAGCTTGAGGGTCAGGAGCAGCAAGTGGCATTAATGGTGCCGATCCTTGAAGGATTGGATGGTGTGCAGAAGATGAGCAAGAGCCTCCATAATTACATCGCGGTAAACGAACCTGCAGGCGACATGTTTGGCAAGGTTATGAGCATCTCGGATGTGCTGATGGAGCGGTATTACCTGCTGCTTCTGCATGAGACGGTGCCGGCGGGCCATCCTATGGATGCCAAAAAAGCACTGGCGCGGAGAATTGTTGAAATTTACCACAGCGCTGCAGAGGCTAAGGCGGCATCTGAGGATTTTGAAACGCGCTTCAGCAAACGCGACCTGAACGCGGCTGAGCTCCCGGCATTCACACCCGGTCCCGGCGAAATTGACATTATTTCGGTCGTGCTCGCAGCTTACGAGCGGGTTTTCAGCACGGCAAAATCCCGGAGCGATGTGCGGAGGCTGGTTGAGGGGGGGAGTGTGCGGCTTGGCGAGGAACGCATCACGGATCCGAAATCGACCCCGCCACTCACGGATGGACTCGTCCTCAAACTCGACAAAAAACATGCTGTGCGGGTTTCGTTAAACTGAGCAATGAAGAGCGCACGGCCCTCGTCTCTCGAAAAAAGTCTGGCGCGGCTCGTTGGCGCAGAGCGGGTTTTTTCCACACCGGAAAAGCGAAGCGAGCACGCGGGCGACAAGTGGTCGGCAACAGCGGAGCCGGAAGTGGTAGTTCATGCACAGTCGGCGGCCCATGTCTCGAAGGTGCTGAAATTTGCTACTAAACACGCAGTTCCCGTCACGACCCGCGGAGCGGGGGTTGGTTACGTGGGAGGCTGTGTGCCGGTCAAGGGCGGCATTGCTCTCAGCGTCGCGGGAATGGAAGAAATTCTCAGCATCAGCACTGCGGATGGAGTAGCGATTGTCGAGCCGGGGGTGATCACGGGGCACTTGCAGCGCGAAGTGAAAAAGCTCGGCTGGTTTTATCCGCCCGATCCCGCGAGCCTGAATGAATGCAGCATCGGCGGCAACATCGCGACGAATGCTGGGGGTCCGCGCTGTCTGAAATATGGAGTCACGAAAAATTACGTGCTCGGGTTGCAAGTGGTAACGACGAATGGCCAGATACTGGAGACTGGCGGGCAGACGCATAAAAACAAAACGGGCTTTGATCTTGCTGCGCTGATGGTCGGATCGGAAGGCATGCTGGGTGTGGTGACGCGCGCACAATTGCGCATCATCCCCCACCCGCCCATGCGCGCGATGGTCTCGGCAGGATTCCCCCATCTCGCGGCATCGGCGGCGGCCGTGCAGGCAATATTTTCATCAGGTTTTCTGCCGTCGGCACTGGAGATTGCGGATGACTTTACGCTAAGATCCGCGCGGTCGTATCTGGGAGCGTCAGCGGTGCCTGCGGGGGGATCGCATTTGATGGTGGAGATTGATGGTCAGACGGCGAGTGTGCGGCGGGAGATCAAGACGCTGCAGAGTTTGCTGTCCGACGCAGGAGCGTTAGATCCGACCATTGCGCTGGGTGATAGTGCTTGTGAGGTCCTCTGGCAACTGCGGCGCGAGTTTTCTTACTCGCTTCGAGCAACGGGACTTACGAAGCTGAATGAAGATATCGTGGTCCCGCGGAGCAAGCTGGTGGAATTGGTGGAATTTGCGCGCATGCTGGAGCGCAAACATGGATTCCCCGTGGCGTGTTTCGGGCATGCGGGGGATGGAAATATCCATGTGAATATCATGGCTGCAAATTACAAAGATGTGGGAGTGAAACTGAAAGTGACGGCAGCGCTTGATGAGCTATTTGAGCAGGTGATTGAGTGGGGCGGATCGATCACCGGTGAGCATGGTGTGGGCCTTGCAAAGAAGCGCTGGTGGCGTAAGGCGGTAAGCCGGGAAGTGCATGAGGCGCACCTCGCGATCAAACGGGCGCTCGATCCGGCGGGCATTCTGAATCCGGGGAAGTTTTTGGGGTAGCTTTGTGATTACTTTGTTTCGAGGCGGATATTTGCTGGTGTTTCTGCTTTTCGTCTACTTTGGGGGTGCCTCGATTTACTGGAGTTCGGTGGAGTGGAATCCTGTGAGCTCGCCCTTGCTGATCTGGACCGCTATTCCGCTGATCGTTTTTTCGGGTGGGACGATTTTGTTGCTATGGTCTCCGGCCGAGGGAGAGCCAACGGAGTGGCTGATGCCGCTGCTGTTTCCATTGGTGGCATTCATGATATGCCTGCTCATGGTTAATTTCTACGTACTCGAACCGATGAAATTGTTACCTGAAACGCATGATGAGGTGCTCCAATCATCTTGGGAGGACGTCAATGAACCGAGCGAGAACCCAAATGTATTGATCCCGCAATTTTCTCTGGATCCGGGGCAGGCGAGCGAAGGCGTGGAACTACACATACTGCCGCCCAAAGTTGACCAGCCTGAGATGACGCCTTCAGAGCCACCGGCGTTTCCGCTGACGTTTTATTTTTCGACAATTTCGCTGATTTTAATGGCCGTTTACTCCTTGATGGATCGCATAAGAGCCAGGCAAAGAGTGGTGGGGCACACATATCGACTGGTGTATTGTATCGCGGCAGTTGGGGCGATTGTAATAGCGATTTATAACGTGGCATTTTCCTATGGCCCAACCGTATCTGCGACACTCTTGTCGGTTTACGTCGAATTCCGATAATCAAGCTGCGGAGAACTTAAGGGTGGCTGTGGAAATTCTTGACACTCAGCAGTGCATGCAACTAGGTATCGCTGCATGCAGGAAATTCAGCCTCCGCCAGTTCCGAGTAGTGATGACAAGTTGTGGATCATATTGAGCCATGTATCGCTCCTTCTGGGCGTCGGCGTGATCCTGCCACTGGTGGTTTATCTTGTTAAAAAGGACAGCTCGGCAGTGGTTGCTGAGCATGCGAAAGAGGCGCTGAATTTCCACATCAGCATTTATATTTATGCGGCCGTGTGCGTGATTCTTGTGTTCGTCATCATCGGCTTTTTTCTTTTGATCGCGCTTTCGCTGGCCTCGCTGGTTCTTGCGATTATCGCCTGTGTTAAAGCATCGGAAGGCACGCTTTTCCGGTATCCAATGACGCTGCGACTGGTGAAATAGAGCTTTCTGGTTGGAGCGCTTCTGTGCGCAGCTCCGTTACAACGAAGCCCGGACGGGAGCTTTCCCGCTTGAGGTGGGCAGGCCGACGATGAGCCACCACACGAGAAAGAGTCCGCCGATCATGGTAGTGATGCCTACTATTTCGTGCATGAGCATGTAACGATCTCCGACGTGAGGAGCGAGGAGGCAAATGATGAGGATGCGGATGGCATTGATAAAATATGCTGCGAGTAACGAAACTCCCACGGCCAGCAGTTTATCAAACCACCGGATCCGCAAATACGCCACGAGCAGGATTGAAAGTAACAGCGACCCGCTGAGCAACCCGAATCCATTGCATTCAGGCGCGACTTCAAAAAGTTGTTCATTGACGGCGAGGATGAGCTTGGGTTCGCCCTGCATGATAAGACCGAGCTCCACCTCCTGTCCGACGAGATTCAGCAACCATCCAGACGTGCGGGCAGCGCCGGCCCGTAACGGCCAGTCGAACATGGAAATGACGAGCGAAAGAACGATGAACATGGCAAAAGCGAGCACCAGTGCCCAGCTTAGCCGCAGGACATCCGCACCCAAAAGATATTGTAGAAATGCGGCCACCATGCAGCAGAGCGCGGGGAATACCAGCACCGGCAAGTGAAGCACAAATGCGAGGGCGAGGAACACGTATCCGGCCGCGAGTGCAATCTTACAGGATTTGTGCAGCTCAAAGACCCATCGGATGCGCTCGGTACGCACCCGCACCAGCACGATCCCGGCGAAGGTGAGGATCAAAATCGCATGCCCGAGTTGCTCATACTCCATCACCCGCGATGCGAGCCATCGGATAGACGGCCACAGCAGTGCAAACGTTGCCAGCCACAATAAAACATCCGGCAAACGATCTCGGAAATTCCTTGTCTGGTCCGGCGGGGAAGCCCCTGCTGATTCGCCGCTCATGTTTTACTTCACAATGAGGACTATAATAAGTCTACCCCTGCCCCATTGAGGACCGGCAATGAAGAGCGGTTTTTCACGGGTGAGGCTCACACTCGTCTGCAGCACGCGTTTCTCATGATGGAACAGCCCTACATCCATGGCACAGGAAAGTCGCTTTTTTCCTTTGGCATCAATCTTGAGCTGGAAATCATTGGATGGGATCAACCACTCGCTGGTGTGTTCACGAAACGGCTTCTCGCTCATGTTCATGAGGTCGTAGCGATTGTAGCCAAAGATCTTCACGAGGTCGGATTCAAATTCTGTGAGGAACCACGGGAGAGCAGGAGGGTTGTCCTCCCTGGTGCCAAGGATCAAAGCAGCCACCACCACCGCCTCTTCCCCGGGATCCGGGACGCCCGCGCTTATGGTTTCAGCCACCAGGCAGGTAGCTGAAAACAAAAGCAGTAGGAACGCAACAGTCGGCGAAAGATTCATTGAATGTGTGTGTCCCCCGGGATGTAGTCCCATCCATCCACCCAGACGAGGGCGTAGCGGTTTGCTTCGGAAGTGTAACTACTGACATGGTAGCCGGAGGTAAAATCCTCGACATCGACGACCATTGTCTCGGCAGAGTCCGCAACGGGGAATGCTACAAAAAGAATCGCTCCAACGACCACCACGCAGGCGGCGGTTGCCCAGGCGATGCGCGGGTTCCACCAGCTCCATTCCGAGCTGGATGCTCTCTGCTCCACCAGGGTGGGGGTTTCACGGGAAATTTGCTCGATGATTTGAGAATTAAAGAAATCCGGGGATTCGAGCGCTGGCACTTTCGAGTGTGTGCGTAGCAGCTCGCCGATGCGCAGTGCAGCGGCTTTTTCCTGCTCCAGCATTTCTTTGCTGAAACGGGCTTCGACGTTCGCCTGGGCGTATTCGTCCAATGAATTGTCGATCCAGGCGGAGATTTGGTCGTCAGAGTTTTTCATGATAAATATCGGACAGTAGGGATTGAAGGTGTTTGCGGGCGTAATGAATGCGCGACATGACCGTGCCGATTGAACAGCCGACCGCTTCGGCGATTTCGTTGTAGGAAAGGCCTTCGACTTCCTTGAGTGTGATGACCGCACGATGCTCGGGAGAAAGTTCATCGAGGGCCGCGTCGATGCGTTCTTTGATTTCCAAATTCCGCATGGCACCCTCAGGTCCTTCGATGCGGGCGGTGGGCAATTGTGCTGAGTCGTCCTGCGCAATCGCATCCTCGTAGGCCATCGATGGCCGGTTAGCTTTTTTTCGCACCCAGTCGATGGCCGTGTTTGTCATGATGCGATAGAGCCAGGTGTAAAATCCGGCATCATTTTTGAAACGCGGAAGTGCCTTCCAGGCTTTTACAAAACCTTCCTGTGCGACGTCCCATGCGTCCTGTTCGTTTCTGACAATTTGATAAACCATGGCGTATGCTCGTTGACGGTGACGGGTCACCAGTTCACTGAAGGCCTGCATATCTCCTGCCTGGCTCAAGGTGACCAGTTCACGGTCATCCGGCATTAAATCCACAGAGGATGTACTGCCTTCATTCATGGTAGTGACGGAAAGTCGGCGGAGTTATTCAAAATTCCTTGGAAGAGTCTTCGGCATTTCCACGTGCAATGTGCCGTACGCGGCCCATGCAGTCTACAATCCCGGCGCGCAGCTCAAACAGTGTCATCCGCAGCATGGCAAATTTTTTCAATGGCAACATTTTCCGCAAAGCCAGTTCCTGAGCCGCGGCGAGCGCGTCGTGCGTCCCTTTGAGTGCGCGCTTGAGGTAGGCCAGGGTCATGCCTGTCTCAGGGTCATCGAGCGAGCTAAGTGAAACCGAGAGCTTGGAAATGGCCTTGGAGGCGCCTTCAAGGAGGGCTTCTCCGGCGTCGTCCTCGTCAAGTTCGGGGTGTTTCACGAGGAGATCGTTGATCATGCCTAGGGCGGCATTGGCTTTGACGTAAAGCGGATGCGACTCCACTTCCTCCTCGATGCTGGTTTCCTCGTCGAGGTCTTCCTCAATGAGATCGCTTAAAAAATCCAATTCCGCAGTCGCTTCCTCGTCTTCTTCGGAGGTCCATTGCACGATGACGGGTTCGACGTCCTGCTCATTCCAGCCCATTTCACGGGCGATGATTGCGTCGCGATCAGGTTCATCCATGTACTGTTCGAAGAGTTCCATGTAGCGTTCCGCGGTAGCGTCCTGCTCTTTCATGAACCGCTCCCACTGGTACTCGTCCCAGCCAGGCCCGTGCTCGAAGGGTTCGTTTTCTGCCATAACTACTGTATCCCTAAAACAATCATTCCCGCACCGCAAAGAAATTATCGCGCTATTTCTTAGTGATGCGTGAGGAGTATCTCACGGGCTTGCGGGGTTTCTCCGGCGAGGTGTTGCGGTGTTGGAGAAATAAATCGTGTCCGCGCAGGATGGCATCCTCTCCGTAGCGCTCGCGCACACGGTCTACGGCCTGTGCAAGCTCGCGGTGCTGTGCGGTGTCCACACCCGCATCGAGCAGACCCAGGCCGCATTGAAACACCGCATCATAAATCCCACTGAGCTTCACCGACACCAGGCGCAAACTCACCCTCCGCTCCCACGCTTTTTTCAAAAGCCGCATGAGTGAGGGGTAAATTTCCACTTCGAGATTGGTGGGCTCGGAGAGGCTCTCGCTGCGGCGGCATTCGTCAAAGTCGTTGTAACGAATACGCACTTCGATTGTGCGGATGGCTTTGCGGTCGACCCTCACTTTGCGCATGAGGTGGTCCGCCATGCAGCGGAGCTTGGCGAGGACAAAATCCTCATCGGCCTGATCGCTATCAAACGTCTCCTGCTCGCCATAGGACTTTGCAGCTGGAGGCTCGGGCACGACCGGGCGGGCATCGATGCCATGAGCCATTTCCCAGAGTACGCGCGCGCCGTTGCCCGCAAAAAGCGCCAGATCCTGCGGTGCAATCGCTGCGATCTGATGGATCCGCCGCAGCCCTGCTTGTTGGAGGGTTTTGACCATTTTAGGCCCCACGCCCGGGAGCCATGCCGCGTCGAGCGGTGCGAGAAATTCCCGCTCCCGCCCGGGTTCGACCAGGATCAACGCGTCGGGCTTGCGCAATTTGCTGGCCACCTGAGAGACCAGTTTGTTGGTGGCCACTCCCTCGGAGAGTGTGATGCGCAATGTCTCCCGCACTGCCCGCCGTATCCGCTCTGCGGCATCCATAGGGCTTTTTCCCCGTATCCCACTGAGATCGGCATAGCCCTCGTCAATGGACCCCACTTCCACCATTGGCGTGAAGTCGTAGGCGTAGGAAAACATCATGCGCGAGAAGAGTTCGTATTTTTCAAAATCTCCCGGCACGACAATCAGCTCCGGGCAGAGCTTGCGCGCCTGCACTGTGGGCATGGCGGCGCGGATCCCATATTTTCGCGCTTCATACGAGGCCGATGCCACTACGCCCCGCCGCATTCCTCCAACCGCGATTGCTTTGCCGCGCAGCCGGGTATCCGCCGCCTGCTCGACACTTGCAAAAAACGCATCCGCATCGAGATGAAGAATCATTTCCCCCACCCTTCTTTCATAAAGTGGTATTGCGGTGAGGTGCTCATGGTGCGGCTATTTTACTGAATCTCCTCCAGGATCTTTTCCAAAGCAACCGCAGGATCCTGAGCTGCTGTGATCGGGCGTCCGATGACCAGGTGACTTGCGCCGGCATCGATGGCCTGCCGGGGTGTGAGGATGCGTTTTTGATCATTGGTATCCGCCCCAGCCGGACGCACGCCGGGTGTGACGATGACAAACTCGGGTCCGAACACCTGCCGGAGCAAACCGAGCTCCAGCGGGCTTGCGACGACTCCGGTGAGTCCACCCTGCTTGGCCACATGCGCCAGCCGCAGGACCTGGTCTTCCACCGCACCTTGCACGCCCACCGATTCCAACACAGCGCGTTCCATGCTGGTTAGGACGGTCACGCCGAGCAGCGTGCA
>JBGTCP010000377.1:0-6457 GCA_041748815.1 Chthoniobacterales bacterium | reverse complement strand
CCGGGCGTCTCTACCGGAGTGCTGTGCACGTTGATGAGCGAGGTGGGCACGCGGGAACAGGTGTTGGAAGCCTTTCCCAGTGGCGAACAATTTGCTTCATGGATGGGATTATGCCCGGATAACCGCATAAGTGGCGGGAAGGTGCTCAAAGCCAAAACCCGCAGAGTTGACAGCCGATTGGGCAGAGCAATGAGGCTTGGGGTCTTCGGCTTGCAGAAATCGCAGACTGAAATGGGTGCCTATTTTCGCAGGATGAAGGGCAAGCTTGGTAAAGCGGAAGGGACAACAGCAGCAGCCCACAAATTGGCCCGCATTCTTTACGGCATGATCAAAAATCAGCAACCCTACGACGAAAAAGAGGCCTTCAAAATCACTCCAGTGAATCTGGCTCGGAGATGCCGAACCCTTGAAAAACAAGCCGCCGCTCTGGGCTTCACACTCCTGCCAGCCGTCGCGTAAAACGACAAGTTAGTCGGGAGTTAGCAGTTAGCAGTTTTCAGGGGTAGAGGCTAGTCCCGATGGCTATCGGGATTAGCAGTGGAAATCGGGGGGCGCAGGTGGGATGAAGGGCTGAGGCATCGGGCTTCGCGAGGCTACGCCCGGAAATGGAAGAGAATCGGACAGGGTTGGGGAGGGGATTTTAAACCACCGAGGACACGGAGAGCACGAAGGAGGAAAGCCTGGAAAAAAACGCGCCTAGTGGTCCGGGAGGTGTTTGCCTGTAAAACGCGGGCGATCCACGATAAAGGTCATGAAGAGTATGAAGGTATGCTCGAAGTCAGGAAACAAGGAATCTGAACTGTCATCCTCCCTTCATGTCCTTCCTGCTCTTCGTGGTGAATTTTCCGGTTCTGAAGTTTCAACTGCGGGATTCTGGTTCATGAAAATCTGTGAATTCCGTGCAATCGGTGGTTTTCCTCTGAATCCTGTTCTCCGGAAAATCCTGTAATCCTGTCAGAAATCGTGAAGGCATCGCACTTCGTGCAGCTTGCGTTTCAGGGTAAAAGCGGACAGGAAAGTCCGCTCTCCTTTTGGTTGAGTGCGGGAGGATTGGGTGGTTACCGCGCGGTCTCGAGGATTTGCTTTCTGCGGAAGGCTTCATCGAGGCGTTGGTCGATTTTGTTGGCTTCGGCTTCTTCCATGTAGCGGGGTCCGCCCCAGGCGGCCATGCCGTTGAGGGCGCGGGCCCATTTGTCGGCCATGAGGAGGATGTTGAAGACTTCCTGTGGGGTTTGTCCGAGAGCGACGGGACCGTGGTTGACCATGAGGAGGAGCTTGGGGGACTTTTGGTGCGTGTCGCGGAAGCGGATTAATTCATCCCGCACGGCGCGGGCGAGTTCGAGGCCGGGGTCGACGTAGGGGACGACTGCGACGTGGCGTCCGCAAACGACGATCACATCGGGATAGATGTGGCGCAGGAATGGCTCGGCTCCGGCTTGGGAAGCGAGGATCGAAAGCATGGAGGTGGTGTGCGTGTGGCCGACCCATTTGGCTCCGCCGGTTTCCAAGCACAGCGCGTGGAGGAATGTTTCCACAGAAGGGTGGGGCATGTCGGGGTCGACTTTGCAGGATTTGAGGAAATCGAGCACCTCCTGTTCGCTGGCGGGCTGATCGATGAAATCGAGCACCTCCTGCTTTTTTACGCGCGAGAATTGCTCCGGCCGCATGCTTCCCAGTGAGCTGCCGCTGCCTTTTACGAGAAATGTCCCGTCACCGAGATCCGCGCTGGTATTGCCTTCGCCCAGGATGGCGAGGCCGCGGGACTCAGTGCCGAGTTGGTGGGAGAGTTGGACGATTTGATCGAGGGTTTCTTGCATGGCGTTATTTCGAAGGGGTGTAAGTTTGCGTCGGGAAGGAGCGTTTAATCAGTTCGCGGCCTTCTTTGAGTGAGGCCAGATCGCCCACGGCAATCATTTGAACGAGAATATTGCCCAGCGAAGTGGCTTCCACGGGACCGGCAATGATTTCGCATCCGGTGGCATCCGCGGCGAGTTGGTTGAGCAGAGCATTTTGCGAGCCGCCGCCCACAATGTGAATGCGATGGACAGGCGTGCCGGTGGTGCGCTCCAGCCGTAATTTCACATCTTGGTATTTTGCAGCCAGACTCTCAAAGATCAGGCGTGTGAAGCCTGCGGGCGAGGCGGGAGGCGTGTGACCTGCTTTTTTGCAGAGGTCGGCGATGGCTTGAGGCATATTTTCAGGGGCTGCCAGCTCAGGGGCGTCGGGATCAATGACAAAACCGGGCGATGCCTCTGCTTCGGCAAGCTCAACAAGGCCCGCGTAGCTGTGCTCGGTGCCAGCGGAATCCCACGCTTTCTTACATTCCTGAAGCAGCCACATCCCGGCGATATTTTTTAAGAAGCGTGTAGTTCCGTAGACGCCGCCTTCGTTGGAAAATCCTGCCTGAAAGCTGGTCTCGTTGACGACAGGCGCTTTGAGTTCGCGGCCCATGAGGGACCATGTGCCGGAGCTGAGGAAAACCATGTCATCGCCGGTCGACGGAACTCCAGCGACAGCCGATGCTGTGTCATGCGCACCTACCGCAATGACTTCCACTTTTGCAGAACCTAATTTCTCGGCCACTTTGGGGAGTAATCCGCCCAGCGGAGTGCCGGCGTCGACCAACTTGTCAAAGATCTTTCGCGGAAAACCCATCGCATCCAGGAGTTCGTAGTCCCAATCGCGGGTGTGCGGATTTAATAACTGAGCGGTGCTTGCGATAGAGCGCTCGTTCACTTTTTTTCCGGTTAATGCGTAATTAATGAGATCCGGCATAAAGAGTAACCGGTCGGCTTCTTCCAATCGGTTCTCCGCTAACAGCTGGAAAAGCGTATTAAAGAACATAAACTGGATGCCGGTGCGGTCGTAAATTTCGGATTGCGGCATGAGATGATAGGCTTTACCCACGGAGCCCAGTGTCCTCGAGTCTCTGTATTGAAAGGGATTGCAGAGGACTTCTCCTTCTGCATCAATTAATCCGTAATCCACTCCCCACGTGTCAACTCCGACTGAAAATACGCAACTATCGTATTTCATAATTGCTTTCTGCAAGCCGGCGCAGATGTGGTCGATTAGCATAGGAAGGTTCCAATGCCATCCGTCCTCCTGTTTTTCAGCTGCAGAGGCGAAGCGATGCACTTCGTCGAGTGACAGGATCGAGCCATCGTAGTCACCAGCGAGCACACGCCCGCTTCCGGCCCCGAGATCTACAGCTAGATAAATACGTTTTTCAGGCATAAATTAGATAGGAGTGTTAATTTCCAAGTTGGTGTCCCCGATTGCAGCCAGGAAGTCCCCGGCGGGTAGACGGTCTGTGATGAGCATGTCAATTTCTGTGAGCGGAGAGAAGAAAAAAGACGACCGGAGGCCTAGCTTGGTGTGATCCGTTAGGAGGAAGAGTGCGTCGGCGACGGAGGTCACTTCGCGTTTCAGGCTGGCCTGTTGCTCATTGGCCTCGCTCATTCCGCGTTGCGGATCGACTCCGCGGCAGGAGAGGAAGGCTTTTTGAATGCGGAAATATCCCAATTCCTTGAGTCCGGGGTTCCCTTCGGTCGAAAATGATCCTGGATTCAGCGCGCCTCCCAGCAGCGTGACTTTTAATCCGGGCTTTGAAGCGAGTTCCACTGCGACTTTGAGCGCGCAGGTGATCACATGGAGTTCGATGTCGCGGATGAGCTTTGCCAGTTGGAAGACTGTGGAACTGGCGTCGAGGAAAATGGTTTCCCCCGGGATCAGCTGCTCAGTGGCGAGTTGGGCAATGGCTTCTTTCTCACGAACTTGCTCGGTCTCGCGGCTACTGAGGGGGAGGTCGCGGCGGTTGGCATCGATTTGGACGGCTCCTCCGTGGGTGCGTAGCAGCTGAGCCTCTTTGTCCAAACGTTCAAAGTCCCGCCGGATGGTCTCCTCCGTCACTTGCAGCGTCGCTGCCACGTCGGCAGTGCGCACTGCTCCCGAGCGCTGGATCAGATCCAGGATTTTGCGGTGACGTTCCAGAGCTAACATGAATTTCTGTGTTTTTACTTGCAATCGGCTTGAAGTCAAGGCAGAACTCCTTTGTTTCCAACTGAAACACAGAAATTCCAACATTATTTACCTATGAGCAAATCCTTCCAACATGTCAATGATCTCTGGGACGACGCAAAAGCGGCCGCCCTTTCTCCAGTGGAACGCCTCGTTTACCGCTCTAACTGCCTCGGTGCCGATCAGCGCATCACCAATACAGGCGGCGGCAATACCTCTTCGAAGATCGTCGAAAAAGATCCGCTCACGGGTCAGGACGTCGAAGTGTTGTGGGTGAAGGGCTCAGGCGGCGATCTCCGCACTGCCAAGTTGGAAAATTTCTCGTCGTTGTATCAACAGAAGCTGCTCGATATGCAGTCGTTGTATGCGGCGCGTTCCGACAAGGGCCTTAAATCGCCCGCCGAGGACGAAATGGTCGGAATGTATAGCCACACGACCTTCAATCTGAACCCGCGCCCGTCGTCGATCGACACTCCGCTGCACAGTTTTCTCAGCGGCAAGCACGTTGATCACATGCATCCGAATGCGATCATCGCAATCGCTGCGAGCAAAAACTGCGAGAAACTGACGAAGGAGATTTTTGGTGGAGAAATGGACTATGTGCCATGGATGCGGCCAGGATTTGAGCTGGGTCTTGCCATGCAGGAAGTCCAGAAGGCAAATCCGCAAGTGCAGGCCATCATGATGGGGCAGCACGGATTCATCTCATGGGACGACGATGACAAAAAATGCTATCAACTCACGCTCGAATTCATCGAGAAGGCGGCAAATCATATTGAGGAAAAATACGCAGCGAAGGGTGGGGATGCGACGGCATTTGGTGGTGCTCACTATGAATCGCTTCCAGAAGCTCAACGCCGCGAGACTCTCGCTGCTGTGTTGCCATGGCTGCGCGGTCGCATTTCGCAGCAGAAGCGATTTATCGGGACAATCCAGGATGACGAAAAAGTGCTGCGATTTGTGAATTCCAAAGATGCACCGCGTCTCAGCGAACTCGGCACATCCTGCCCTGACCATTTCCTGCGCACAAAAATCAAGCCGCTCTACGTGGCGTGGAATCCGCAAAAGGACGATCTCGCAAAACTGAAGCAGCTCCTCAGCGACGGCCTTGAGCAGTATCGCAAGGACTACGCCGCGTATTACGAAGCTTGCAAGCACCCCAACAGCCCGGCGATGCGCGATCCGAATCCGACCGTGGTTCTCATTCCCGGCCTGGGCATGATTGCATGGGGCAAGGATAAGTCCGAATCCCGCGTGACTGCGGAATTTTACAACTGCGCCATTGAAGTAATGCGCGGTGCGGAGGCTATTGATGAATACATTTCGCTCCCGCAGCAGGAGGCATTTGACATTGAATACTGGCTGCTTGAGGAAGCCAAACTCCAGCGTATGCCTGCAGAGAAGGAACTCGCCCGCCAGATCGTGGTGGTGGTCGGTGCCGGGTCCGGCATTGGTAAGGAAACCGCGCACCGCCTTGTGAAAGACGGTGCCACTATTGTGTGTGTCGATCTCAACGAAGAGGCCGCAAAAGCCACTGCGGATGAGATTACCGGCAAATACGGAGCAGGCATCGGAGTGGCAGGCAGCGGGATCAGCGGATGCGGACCAGCCGTCGGCCTGGCAGCGAATGTGACCAGTCGCGAATCGATCCGCGCGATGTTGGATCAAGTTTCATTGGCGTATGGCGGATTTGATTCCATCTGTGTCACAGCGGGGATTTTTGTGCCGAGTGATACCAGTGGACATATTCCTGATGACAAATGGGCACTAACATTCAATATCAACGTGACTGGCAGTTATCTTGTGGCCGATGAAGCTGCCAAAACGTGGAGGGAACAAGGGTTGCGGGGAAATCTGGTCCTCACCACCAGCGCCAATGCAGCTGTGGCTAAAAAGGGCAGCCTTGCCTACGACACGAGCAAAGCGGCGGCAAATCACCTTGTGCGCGAACTCGCGATTGAGCTGAGCCCGCTGGTGCGCGTGAATGGTGTGGCGCCCGCGACGGTTGTGAAGGGTAGTGCGATGTTCCCGCGTGATCGCGTGATCGGATCGCTCGCAAAATATGACATCCCTTACACCGACGATGAAGAGACGGAGTCGCTCGTGACCAAGCTGGCGCAATTTTATGCGGATCGCACATTGACGAAAAGCCCGATCACTCCGGCGGATCAGGCCGAGGCATATTTTTTGCTGGTTACGCAACGGCTTTCGAAAACGACGGGGCAAGTTATTACGGTGGATGGTGGGTTGCATGAGGCGTTTCTGCGGTAGGCGGGGGCGGAGGGTATAACATCGTGGCTGCGATCCCTTTGGGATCGTATTGAAGTTTGGACATCTGGTGGCATATGCTTTTGCGCCAACGGTGCCAAATTCTATAGCCCAGCCCACCGGGCTGACGAGTATACACATTTTTTTGATTTCGTTCTGGACACAGACA
>JBGTCP010000376.1:0-3407 GCA_041748815.1 Chthoniobacterales bacterium | reverse complement strand
CTGCCAGGATAAACCCGGCTGCACTGGCGCTTTGTGCAAAATGAAAGACAAAGACTCCGGCACCGGCGGAACTATTATTTATTTTTCTTCGGAGGACTGCGCGGTGGAAACCGCTCGCGTCGTCAGCAATGGTGGCAGGATTCACTTCGACAAAATGTCCATTGGTGAGTATGGCAACATCGCTCTCGTCGTCGATCCCGATGGAAATACGATCGGACTTCACTCCATGCAATAATCGTTATGGCTACTCCCACGCCTCCCACCCCTGCTGAGCTTGATAACCATCCGGTCGTGAGTCCTGACGAATGGCTTGCCGCCCGCAAAGAACTCCTTGACGCTGAGAAGCAAGCGATCAAGCAGCTTGATGAAATCAGCGCCAGGCGTCGCGCCCTGCCATGGGCGGCTGTGCGCAAAAGCTACACCTTCGACGGCCCGGACGGTCCGCTTGCCCTTGCCGACCTTTTCCGCGGACGCAGCCAGCTCATGGTTTATCACTTCATGTTCGGCCCCGGCTGGGCGGAAGGTTGCGATGGCTGTTCGTTTTTCTCCGATCATGTTGATGGAGCCCGGCAGCATTTTGAGCACAACGATGTCGCTTTTGCCGCCGTGTCACGTGCTCCGCTGGCAGAGTTTCTTCCTTTCAAAAAGCGCATGTGCTGGACGTTCCCGTGGGTTTCCTCGCACGGGAGCTCCTTCAACTTTGACTTCGGAGTTTCCTTCACACCGGAGCAGGTTGCCACGGGCGATGTGGGTTACAACTTCGGCACCACAGCCTATGCCAATAATGAACTTCACGGGTTGAGCGTCTTTTATAAGAAATCCGATGGCTCTATTTATCGCACTTATTCCGCGTATGCCCGTGGTGTGGACATCCTAGCGGGCGCTTTGCAATTTCTCGATCTTGTGCCAAAAGGCCGCAACGAAACCGGCACCATGAATTGGGTGCGCCATCATGACAGATACGAAGACGTCGCACACAAGGCCTGTTGCTCACATTAACATCCAACGCTAAAAATTATTATGAAAAAATACATCGACGGATTTCTCATTCCGGTTCACCCGGAGAAACTGGAAGAATACAAACGCCTTGCCACACTTTCCTCCCAGGTCTGGATGGACCATGGCGCACTCCAATACATTGAAGCCGCTGGCGACGATCTCAAGCCTTGCACACCGGATTCGAAAACAGCGCTTGAGCTGCTGGGCGCGGAGCCCGGCGAAACGCTGGTGTTCGCCTACATTGTTTATGAATCCCGCGAGCATCGTGATGAAGTGAATGCTAAAGTATTTGAGGATCCGCGCATGAAAGACATGTGCGATGGATCCAAAGATATTTTCGATTTCAAGCGCATGATCACTGGCGGATTTCGCGTGATCGTCGAAGGATAAGCTCGCAACAGAGAGACCCCACGAGTAGAGACTAGGTTTCAAAGAAGCTCTGAAACCAATGCCCGCAACTGACGACAAACCTGTTCTGAGTTTTAAAACCGTGGCAGCTTTCCGTAAGTGGCTGAAAGTTCATCACGCGGACCACTCAGGGATCTGGTTGCGTTATTTCAAGAAAGCGACAGGGCATCCCACCATCGTGCATATCGAAGCGGTGCAGGAGGCGCTTTGCTGGGGATGGATCGACGGACAGGCGCAATCTTACGACGAAGAATCCTGGCTGGTGAAATTTACCCCGCGCGGCAAACGCAGCATCTGGTCTCAGGTAAATGTTGGCCATATTGAACACCTCACTGCGGCGGGGCGGATGCAGCCCGCCGGTCTCGCTACGGTCGAAGCAGCAAAGGCAGACGGCCGTTGGCAGGCGGCATACGCATCATCCAGCACCTTTGAGATGCCGCAGGATTTTATGGCAGCACTCGCAAAGCAGCCCAAGGCATTGGCATTGTTTGAATCGCTCACCAAGGCGAACCGATATGCGATCTACCATCGGCTCCACACCGCGAAACGTCCAGAGACGCGCGCTAAACGCATGGACGATTTTTTAGCGATGCTCCAGCGTGGAGAAAAATTGCATTAGATTTAAGATCAGGGCAGATTTTGCAGCCTATGAATGCAGTCCCAATCTCTCCCTCCACTGAAACTAAGGGCATGATCTATTTCGCCCGCATGCTCGATAAGATCCGCAAACAGGAGCAGGGAGAACTGCGGGCCGATTTTCAAGAAAATCTTGGACGCGGGTTTGACGGGCTTTGTGCGAATTATTTACGGATTGATTATTCTGCCTTGCGCGAACGCGTTCTCTCCGGTGGCACTGACGAGGAAATTCTGGATTGGTGTTATGAGGAGGGCCGCCAATTGAGCAGCGAGGACGTTCTCATTTGGAATGAATACCTCCGCAAGCGTGGATGGAATGACTCCGTCACAGAAATTCTGGAGCGGCGCAAGCGGGAAGCTGATCTCAGTCACCGCGATGACATTCTTACGATGCTGCAATTTCTCGAGGTGGATGAAGGCAGAGTGGCTTAAGGGGATCGGCTATTTGCTTGAGCGAAACATCAGCGCGTACGCGAATCGAAACTCCTTGCCGCTGATCTTATAGGGATCGAGCACGTCGGGTCCGCAGCTGTTGGTGCCGAGTCCGCGGTGTGCGGCGTCGATGTAGAGCGTGGTCTCTTTGTGTGGTTGCAGGTCAGTGGTGTGTTTGGCGGGGTAAAGGGATTCCACAGGGAGGTGGGTGGCGTTGAATTCAAAGGTCGGATCACCTTCGACACGCAGCGCTGATGCTTTGGCTCCTTTGCCATTTGCTAGTTCCACCCAACGCACGTCAGTATGGTGACCGTGCTCCTGCGGCATGACGTAGACGACGTATTGATCGGTCACGGTTGATTCATGAACAGCCAGGATGGAGCTTGTCTTACGGTCTGAATAGTTCTCCAGCGGGCCGCGTCCGAAATACGACAACTGCTCAAAGCCTTCCACCAAATCGAGGCGCACGCCGATGCGGGGAAGATCGATCAGGTCTTTTGCTCCGAGCTTAACGGTATTATCCACGATGAGTCGGCCATCCGGGAAGAGAGTGTAATGCTGGGCGTGAGTGGAATCCGACCATTGCTTGCGGGCGGAAGCGGCATGGCGCAATGTCACTGTTGCAGATCCATCTTCGGAAGCCTTCACTTGCACGGCTCTGGTTTGGAACTCCAGCGGCTGATCCTGGATGCCGAGTTTTTGCCAACGCCCGAGCGCTTTGTTGGCCTGGCCGCTCCAGAGCTTGAGGCCGTCGTTATCGGTGGCGGCTCGTGCGAGTTGCAAGCGGGGTCCGGCTGCGAGGACGTTCTCGCCATCGCGACTGAGATGGGTCAGGGTGCCGGTGGAGCGATCAAAGATGAGCGTGACGCTTGAAGCATTGAGTGTGATGGAGGCGGCGGATTTTTCAATAATCACGGCAGCACCTTTTGCCG
>JBGTCP010000375.1:0-2232 GCA_041748815.1 Chthoniobacterales bacterium | reverse complement strand
TGTGTTTGGGTTACTTGAGGAGTTTGGCAAGGGCTTTCGCCTTGTCGGTTTTTTCCCAGGTGAGGGAGGCGAGTTCTTCGGTGCGTCCGAAGTGGCCGTAGTTGGTGGATTGGCTGTAGATGGGGCGCAGCAGGTTGAGTTGCTTGATGATGTCGGCGGGCTTGAAGCTGAAGAGCTCCTTCACGGCGTCTTCGATTTTTTCTTCAGCAACTGTGGCCGTGCCGAAGGTGTCGATGCTGATACTGACCGGATGCGGGTATCCGATCGCGTAGGCGACCTGGATCTCGCAACGTGTGGCCGCGCCTGATGCGACGATGTTTTTGGCAACGTAGCGCGTGAAGTACGCAGCGGAGCGATCCACCTTGCTGGGATCTTTGCCGGAGAATGCACCACCGCCGTGCCGGCCCATGCCACCGTAGGTATCGACAATAATCTTGCGTCCGGTCAGGCCGGAGTCGCCCTCGGGTCCGCCCACGACGAACCGGCCGGTTGGGTTGATAAGGAACTGGGTGGTGGCATCCAGCATGTTCTTGGGAAGCACCTTATTGATGACTTCCTTTTTAATGAATTTGTGGATCGTGTCGTTGGTCGCATCGGCTGCGTGTTGTGTCGAGATAACGACATTCACGATGCGCTGGGGTTTTCCGTTTTCGTAAAGAACCGAGACCTGAGTTTTGGCATCCGGGCGGAGCCACTTGGCAGCACCGGTTTTGCGGAGGCGTGTGAGCTCGCGTCCCAAGCGGTGTGCATACATGATGGGCGCTGGCATTAGCTCGGGAGTTTCGTCGCAGGCGTAACCAAACATGAGACCCTGATCGCCTGCACCTTGCTCGGCGGTTTCTTTGCCGTCGGCGGCTGCCGCATCCACGCCTTGAGCGATGTCGGGGCTCTGGCTGGTGAGCAGGTTGGTGATGAAAACTTTGTCGGCATGGAAAACATCGTCGTCATTGATGTAGCCGATTTCACGAATCGCGTTGCGAATGACGGAGCCAATGTTGATGACAGAATCCAGCGAAGCCCCAGCAATTTTTGGAATGGTGATCTCGCCGCCTACGACGACCTGATTGCTTTTAACAAAGGTCTCGCAGGCCACACGGCTGGTTTTGTCGATGGTCAGACAGGCGTCCAGGACTGCATCGGAGATGGTGTCGGAGACTTTATCCGGATGGCCTTCGCCGACGGATTCAGAGGAAAAAATAGTGCGTTTAGCCATTACAATAAGTGGGTTGGTGGGAGAGAAATTCTATACTGGTAATTGTTCATGAATTTGAGAATATCTGCAAATCATGATGCGATGATGTATCGCGACTGTTTTCTATGACGTCAATCTCAAAGTGTTTACAAGCATTAGCGGAGCCGACCCGGCTGCGGATTCTGCACTTGCTAAGCCTGGAGGATCTCACAGTCGCGGAATTGCAGGAAATTCTGAGCATGGGTCAATCGAGGATCTCCACTCATCTTGCGAAGCTGAAACAGGTGGAGCTGGTGGAGGCGCGACGGGCAGGCAAGCACACGTTCTACGGGATTTATAAAAATGCCCAATGGGAAAAGCTGGAGGCATTGGTGATTGAGGGCGGCGGCGAGTTGCCACACGCCAGAAAAGATCGGAAGGCTTTGCAAATTTCTGTGGCAAAGCGAAAGGATCTTGCGCGGGAATATTTTAATCAACTGGCCGGGAAATTCGGGCGCAGCTATTGCCCCGGCAGGACTTGGCGCGGGCTCGCAATGATGCTGATCGATTTTCTGCCACCCATGGTGATCGCCGATCTCGGGGCAGGGGAGGGGACTCTATCGCAGCTACTGGCAAAGCGCGCAAAGCAGGTGATCGCGGTGGACAACTCTGAAAAGATGGTGGAGTTCGGACGCCAGCTTGCCGCGGAGCATGGGCTCGCGAACCTGAATTTCCGTCTGGGTGATATGGAGGATCCGCCCATTAAAAAAGCGACTGTCGATTTGGCGGTATTGAGTCAGGCATTGCACCACGCGGTGAACCCCATCCATGTTCTGGAGGCGGCCCATGCAATTTTGAAACCCGGCGGACGTATCGCCGTGCTTGATCTGTTAAGTCACCAGTTTGAGGAAGCCCGGGAATTGTATGCCGATGTCTGGCTTGGGTTCAGCGAGGCAGAGATGCTGGAAATGCTGGAAAAAGCGGGCTTTCGCGAAACGCGGGTGGGTGTGGTGGCTAGGGACGCTGAGAATCCCCAAGTCCAAACCATCCTGGCGACGGCA
>JBGTCP010000374.1:0-2235 GCA_041748815.1 Chthoniobacterales bacterium | reverse complement strand
CCAACGCTTCCCATTGATGGCAGCTTCCCGTTTGTTCACCTTGACCGCAAGTTCATGCATCTCGGCTTTCACATTTACGATCTGGGTTTTCAATCCCCGGACGCCGAAGCCGCCATCCCCATGGTATTCGCAACTACCCTCCTTCTGATTGTGCTGGTTGTGATGCTCAATCTTACTGCGATCCTCATCCGAGAGCGCCTCCGCCGCCGCTATGCCACCGGCGCATTTTAATTCACACCAAAAGCATTCCCGATGACACCAGACACGTCCGCCACAGCCCCAATACCACAAAAAGTGGCTGGCATCCGACCGCATGCTATAGAGAATAACGCAATGAGCACCGAGCCCGAACACGACCACAAGTTCATCGAAGTCGATAACTACAGCTTTTTCTACGGAGCGGCACAGGCGCTATTCAATATCAACCTTGAGATCCCGGAAAAACAGATCACCGCGTTCATTGGTCCATCCGGATGCGGCAAATCCACTATCCTACGGAACTTCAACCGCATGAACGACCTCATCGACGGCATCCGCCATGAGGGCGATATTAAAATCAAAGGCCGCAGTCTCTACGATCCGCTTCTCGAAGTCATCGGTCTTCGGAAACGTATCGGCATGGTCTTTCAAAAATCCAATCCGTTCCCGAAATCCATCTACGAAAATATCGTTTACGCGCTTCGAGTCGCAGGTCAAAACGACAAAAAGGCACTCGACGAGGTCGTTGAAAAAGCGCTCAAAGGCGCAGCCCTTTGGGAGGAAGCCAAAGACCGGTTGAACGAAAGCGCACTCAGCCTCTCCGGCGGTCAGATGCAGCGACTATGCATTGCCCGTGCCATCGCCAACCGCCCCGAAATCCTTCTCATGGACGAGCCCTGCTCGGCACTGGACCCCATTGCCACAGCAAAGATTGAGGAACTCATGCTCGAGCTCAAAAAAGAATTCACCATCGTGATTGTGACCCACTCGATGCAACAGGCAAGCCGCGTCTCCGACCGCACCGCCTTTTTCTACCTGGGCAAACTCATTGAATACGGCGAGACCCGCAAGCTCTTCACGAACCCCTTGGAAAAACAAACTGAAGACTACATCACAGGGCGCTTTGGTTAATCTCCGGCGCAGCCTAGTTCTCTCTGCTAACCGATAACTGCTAACTGATCACCTTCACCCATGCAGAACACCGATCCCCATATCCTGAAAACCTTTGATGAGGCTTTGAACGGATTGCGTGATGACATTCTTGTCATGGGAAGCATGGCTGTGCGTAGTTTTGAGAACGCCATGAAGGGCGTGCTCGAAAGCGACATTGAGCGGTGCAAGCTCACCATCGCCGATGATGAGGAAATCGATGAATACGAGATGAAAGCTGATCGCGATGGCTTTGACGCTATCCTGCGCTACCAACCCATCGCTACCGATCTCCGCAATGTGGTTTCCTCGATCAAGATGAGCACCAACTTGGAGCGGGTTGGAGACCAGTCCGTCACCATTGCACGCCTCGGCATCAAGCTGAACCGTTACTCTCCTCTTCCAGAGGCTCAGGAGCTGCAGCCGCTGTTTGTCTTTGCCGGTCAGCAGCTTAAAACCGCGTTGGAGTGTTTTTCGAAAGGTGACATAGAAACCGCAAAAGCACATCTCAACAGCGATGCCGAGCTGGATGTTCTGTGCAAAAATTACGAACATCACGTCAGCAACCGGATGAGTGAAAACGTGGAAGTCATTCGCGGTTACTTAAACCTTCTCTTCATCAGCCGTGCGATCGAGCGCGTTGGTGATCACGCCAAAAACATCCTCGAGGATGTCATCTACATCAGCGACGCCGTGGACGTGCGGCACCAAAAATAGACCTCAGACCTGGGCGTGCCATGCGCCAAACGGGGCGGCGCATCTGAGCTTTCAGCGAGACCATTATACATTCACCGGCACTTCATCCGGTTCGGCAATGACAGACTCTTTAGGCAGAGTCTTTTTCCCGGAAGGTTTTCTCACCACTGCAATGCCCACAAATATCAATTCGATCGCGGTCAACCCCGCAACAAAAGGAAAGCCTCCTGTGCCGAATCCATAACTGTGCAGTCCCGCACCGAGCACAAAGTTCACCCCGTACCACGCCATCACCACGGAAAGAAATCCAACCACCGAGCCGATGGCAAGGCCGAATCCAGCCCACAAGCCCGCGATCCGGCCGTGCAGCACAAACAGGTAGCTCAAAAAGGCAATGAGCGCCCATGTTTC
>JBGTCP010000373.1:0-5665 GCA_041748815.1 Chthoniobacterales bacterium | reverse complement strand
CCGAGCAGACCGACCCTGAGCTTGTCGAGACCGAAGGACTCTACATTCATAGCACCCGCGTGGCACTCGTCGATAAGCAGGGACTCATCCGCGCTTACTACGACACCGAGAGTCCGGAAGCCATGGAAAAATTGGCCGACGACATTAAGCATTTGCGCGCCTACCAAATGCCATGAGCCTGGAGACGTTTCCCTTTCCAGAAGTCAATGCGACGCTGAATTCCATTTCCACTTGCTTCATCGTTGCAGGCTGGATTCTGATTCGCAGCGGACGGAAGCGTGCGCACATCGTTTGCATGATTTGCGCGCTGGCGGTCTCGACGGTTTTTCTCACCAGCTATCTCACGTATCACTTAAATTTTGATTCGGTAAAATTCACGGCTCAAGGGTGGATAAGGCCGGTGTATTTCGCGATTCTCGTGAGCCACATCATCCTTGCGATTGTGATTGTGCCCATGATCATTGCCACCGTCGTGCCCGCGATCCGCACCCGGTGGGACAAGCACAAACGCATTGCCCGCTGGACCATGCCGCTGTGGCTCTACGTGAGCGTGACCGGGGTGCTCGTGTACTTCATGCTTTATCAGTGGTTCCGGCCGGATGCGGCTCTGCAATGAGTTTCCTGTAAAGCGCCACGTAGCGCGAGATGGTCATTTCCCACGAAAAATCCGCAGCGCGCGCCAGTGCTGCTTTGCTCCATTGTTCACGGACGGAAGCTGACTCGATGAGCTCCTGCAGAGTGATTGCCAAGGCCTCCACATTGGATGCAGGGACCATGCAGCCATCCAGTCCGTGACGAATAAAATCCGCGCAGCCCGGCCCATCGGTCGTCACGATCGGAAGCCCCGCCGCTGCCGCTTCCAACATTGCAGTGCTGAAGCCCTCCAGCAATGAAGGCATCACAAAAACATCCGCACAGTGGTACCATGACAGAAGAGCATCCGGCGGAAGTTGCTGAAGATCGGCTGTGTCTACTTTCACTTCGCTGCAACGCACAACTTCATCCAAACCTCGTTGCGCAATGAGCGGGAGCAGCGCTTCAGTGTCGCGGCCTACTATTACAGCTTGAAAGCGCACTCCCTGCGCCTGCATCAACTGATAAGCATCCAGAAGAACCGGGTAATTTTTTTGGGGATGATTGCGCCCAACACTCAGCAATAGTGGAATGTCTGACGGGATGCCGTGGGTTTCCCGCGCTGCGGATTTTCGTGCGCTCGATCCTGCAAGCCTTGCGGCATCCATGGCGTTCGGGATTTCAATGATGCGGTCCGGCACCGCGCCCAAGGCCAGGCAGTCGTTCACCATGCCTTTTGAAAGCGCTATCACCGCTGGCGCGAGTGGCAGAAGTTTTTGAGTGAGCGCAAGCAGTTGCGGATCCGCCAGAGTGCCAATCCCCGCGTGAGTCGAGAGATCGTCTCCAACTGGACGAAACACGACTGGAATGCCTGATCGCGCGGACCAACTCATGGCCATCAAACCGGTGGGATCGAGGCAAACAACATGCCACACATCGAAGCGGAATTTGATCTGCAGGCTACTCATCATCCACCCGGCCAGCATGAGCCCGAGTGCCGGGAATCGTTTGAACACCTTCACCGGCAGCGACGGAAACCGGGCGATGGAGTAGGAGACCGATGGCGGATTTTGCTGCCATTGTTTCCATGCAGAACTTGTGAGCACGACAGTGACCGAGTGTCCCTCCGCGCTCAGGCGGGTCGCCAGATTGTGATGAAAAATTTCTGCTCCCGATGCCTTCGGAAGAAACGACGGAGCGAAGATCGCGATTTTCATCACGGGTTCTTCACGTTCTGCATCACTGCGAGAGCGCCTGCTGGATCCCTGCTCCGGCAGCGGCGCCCACGATCACGAAGATGAGTTGATTCATGGTCACAGGCCCCGTCGACTCAACCACGTATCCTTTGTCAGATGCGTTGCTGGAATATGCGACCGGCCCCAGGTGCTGACTGATCGACTCCGTGCCCGGTAGCTTAGTGAAGTCCACATTCTCCGAAGCGCCCGGGATGAGTGCACCGCCCAAAAAGAGAGCGGGCCTGAGCATGGAATACGATCTCTCAAACAAAGCTTTGGTGTCCACAAAGCCGACTGCGTTGTTCGCTGTTGCGAGGCCTTTCATCGCAGATTGATAATCGCTGTTCTCCGAGAGAGTGGATTTACCGGCCGCAACCTGAGCGATTGCCTTGCTGGCAGTTTCGCCATCCATAGAAAAAATCATCCTTCCTGTCGTGAGTGCAATGGACGGGCTCAGATTCATCATACCCAGGCTCGGAAATATCAGCAATGTGGCCCCGTCCTGCTCCGTGATTGCGGGAGCTTGCAGTCCTGACGCCGAGGCTGCCATGGCCCGCACCAGCGTATCTGCCTTTTCAAAATCGGCGACCTCCACGCTCACTAAAACCGTGGGCTGAGCTGAGAGCTCGTTCCAGTCGATCGTCACACTGAATTCCTTACCAAAAGCTTCCGAAATGGTTTCAGCCGTAATGCCTTGTTCCTCCATTCCTGCAAGCCACAGATCGAGGGCGGAAAGCATTCCCGTAGGGTCAGCTCCGGGAGCGTCCGGCACCTCAAAGGTCTCAGGCAGGTCCATCACGCTTGCAAAAAACAGGACCGTATCCTCACTGGTAAGCATCATGGATTCCGTGCCCAGCTCAGGCGTCTGCGGGCTGCCGGGGCTGGTTTTGATGAACATTTTTTCGTGCAGGTCACTGCCTTGGATCCTCGTCGTTGCGGCCACGGCTTCCAGAGCTTCGAAGTTTGCCCGTTGGTCGGGCGTCATTGCCTGGCCACTCATTTCCATCATGGCGAGCAGCCGCTCAGCGACCGGCTCCATCCAAAGGTAAGTGAATGCTTCGCCATCCGTTGGCACTTCCTTCAGGCATGCGAGGAAGAGTTCTGAATCTGCCAGCGATGGCACCGCGACTTCCTCCCCATCCAGCCGGTCAATCGCCTCACGCAGGATGTCAGGGTCCGTAGCCACAAGGTAATGCTCACCGATCACAACAGATGCGAGGGTGAATTGATCGGTTGCGGCGGATTCAATGAAATGCTCGCGGTGCGCATCGACTGATGTGGCGGCTGTGGGATACTGCCGGGTGAATTGCGCACGCACTTCAGCAAGTGCAGCATCCAAGGCTTCTTTATCGCCGTTAAACCGGAACCCTGCTAAAATTTTCGGAGAGTTTTTATCGAGGGAGAGTACGCTTAAAAATGCGGACTTGGCTTCCAGCGCTTGCAATTGTCCCAGTAGCGGAATCCCTTGCGCGCGGGTGCGCAGATTGGTGGAAGGCAATTCCAGAAACGCAGCGACTTCCTCTTCAGCTGCGATTTTCGCGAGAGCCGTGCCCTTCCAACGTTCAGCAGTGCCTTCAAAATCGGGGAGTTCGAGGTACGCAATCGCAGAAGCCGGCACGAGCCTCGCGTAGCTTTGCGAAGCCTCTGCCTTCACGCCTGCCGGTTTGAAATAAATGATGGCGCCAATGACGAGCGCAATAACGATGAGGATGGGAACGATTTTTTTCATAGTGGGATTTTCCGGGTCGGGATCATTGTCAAAGCGGCAACACCTCACAATTCACCATTCCCAGCCCGGAAAATCCATTGAATTCGACACTATTTCCCGCCGGCACAGGAGAGCTGACATTCCTGTCCGCTTAGTCAAAAAATGGCGGACAGGAATGTCCACCCTCCTTTCGCGGAAAGCACTGTGAAAATTGGCTCGAAACGGGCCGCGTGCCCTGACATCGTTCTCCCATGGCCATGCACTGCCCGAAATGCAAATATAGGTTTTCTTACATTGCCTATACAAAGGACATGAACCCCATCCGGTTTCAATGTCCCAGCTGCTCCGCAGTCCTGACAACCCGCCACTGGACGCTGATGTATGCGCTCTTCGCTGTCCTTGGCTTGGCAATTGCGGGTTTCGGCATCCTCATGGAAGAAAGTCAAACGTGGCAAACCCAAAACAGCCTCATTTTCTTCGCCTTCTGCCTCCCTTTACTCTTCCTGATTCACTACTTTTGCTGGAGGTGGAATTTGTTTGAGGTGATTGTTCGTTCCCCATCCCTGCCGTCCACAAAATGTCTTAAAACCCGAATTCAGTAGCCTGCTGACACGATGCTAATATGAACTTCGATTCAATCAGACCAATCCTTTCCGGACTGATCGGTGCAAAAATCGGAAGACGGCTTGCCGTGATGTGGGCAGAGTGGCTTCCGCACGCAAACGACCAAGCCCGGCAACAGAAATTGCTGAAAGGTCAGGCCAAAGTTATCCGATTCGCCAACATCGGAGCAGGCATCGGAGCCGCTTCCGGACTGATGCTCTACTTTGGAGGGTTCGTGGACTCGCACGATTGGCGTGGATTCGGTCTGATGCTGGGCTTGACAGCCTTGTTGCCATTACTTGTCATCTTATTTGGTAATGCGCATGGCGGGATCAGTTGCGTTCGCACGGGTTTCTCCGGCTATTCCCTTGCCCAGAAAACTCCTCCAGCTGTACTTTTTCCTCTGATGGGACTGATGATTGTCGCAGGTATTTGGGCGGCGATCATGTGAAGGAAAAGCAATATGGATTTGTCCTGGTTCTCGTTTGCCATGTTTGCGGGCGCATTGATCATTACCTCGGGTTTGCATTTACTTTTCTTGCGGAGACTTCGACGGGAATTTCCCGAGCTTTGGCGCGACATGAATTCCCCAACAGGGTGGTCCGATGGCAGCATGATCGAAGCTTTCGGGACGTATCGCTATCTGTGGGACAGGCGCTATGAAAAATTTGCTCCTTCAGCTGCATTCAATTTCTGTGAGAGCTTCCGAGGGCCAATGATATGCACATATGTTGCGACGTGGCTTTCGATGATATTTCTACTTGTCGCCACCCTGCTCGACTATTGGCCATGAGTCATCCTGCTAAAGGAAGCTATAAGACACTGGCCCAAAGACAAATTGCCGCTGCCGCCATTTACAAATTTTGTCTCGGCCGGGACAGGAGATGTTGAGCGTTGCGGATTTGAAATTCATTCCCTGACAACAATCGGGCTGGCGGTTTTATTTCTCACTTTGTAAGGTGTCGGATGAACACTCGTAAATTTTCAAAGGACCAATGTGCGGTTTCGGAGGTGGGGCTGGGGTGCTGGCAGATCGGAGGGAATTGGGGAGATGTGAGCGATACGACTGCTTTTGAAATTCTGAACTCGGCGGTAGATGAGGGGATCATGTTTTTTGACACCGCAGATGTGTATGGAGGAGGCCGGAGTGAACAACTCATCGGCGATTTCCTCGCCAAACGCCCATCTCCAGTATTTATGACCACCAAGATCGGACGAGGATCCATGTATCCCGGCGACTATTCTCCGGCCAATCTGGAATCGGCCGTAGATGCCTGCCGCGAGCGGCTGCGTGTCGATGCATTGGATCTTGTTCAGCTTCATTGCATCCCATTCGTCGAGATGCAGAAGCCGGAACTCTGGGGTGCGCTTCGGACTTTGCGTGATGCGGGCAAAATTCAGCGCTTCGGAGCGAGCGTGGAGTCGATGGAGGAAGCAATCTGGTGCGGGAGCTCCGCTGGGGTCAGTCCTCGCATTCAAGCATTTGAAGCATTCGCCCCACGTTGGATCGCCGATCCGATCCGCGCACCCGCTTGACCAAACGAGG
>JBGTCP010000372.1:0-2572 GCA_041748815.1 Chthoniobacterales bacterium | reverse complement strand
GCGCATCGAAGCGATCCGGCAATATTCATCGCTGGGGGCCGGATTTAAAATTGCGATGCGGGATTTGGAAATTCGCGGGGCTGGCAATATCCTGGGCACCGCGCAGAGCGGGCATATCATCGCTGTGGGATTTGATCTGTACTGCCAAATGCTCAAGCAGGCAGTCGAGCGTTTGCGGTCGGGCAAATTGAATCCGCGTTTGAGCGTGGCAATCTCGCTTGATTTCCTCGTTTCGAACGAAGGCGAATTCCTGAGCAGTGCAGGCGATGTGGAGGCGGCGTTGATTCCGTCCACGTTCATGGAGGATCCGGCGACCCGGATCAAAGCTTATAAATCGCTGGCCGAGGTCTCGGCAATGGCAGATGTGGATGCTCTTGCGGCGGAGTGGAAAGATCGATTTGGTGCGCTACCTGATGGTGTGGAAAATTTACTTTCCGTGAGCAGGATCAAGGTGATGGCTGCTGATAAAAAGATTCACAGTGTCGAGTGCAAGGATCAGAAAATTATGCTCAAGCGGGGGGGGGAATTTGTCACATCTGGCGGAAAGTTTCCCCGCTTGACAGCCTCGGAGGCCAATTCTAGCTTGGCTGAAATCTTCACTTTGCTTCGTAATCTTTAGTTCTATGCGTTTTTGCCCTCTGTTGCTTGTCACCCTGGCGGTGACATTTTCTGTCTATGCCTCCAAAGCTCAGGAACCTGAATTGGTGGACGGTATCGCCGCGGTTGTGAACGGTGACGTAATCACTTTTTCGCAGGTGAGAGATGTGGCAGCTGCACGTGAGCGGATGCTGAGGGCATCTCTGCGGGGTGCCGAGCTCGTTGAGCAAGTCCAGTCTGCCCGCCAGTCGGCTTTGAATGACCTCATCGACCGCCAGCTGATCCTGCAGGATTTTAAAGAAGCAGGACTGAGTTTTCCACAGCGCGTGATTGACCAGCGCGTCACCACGGTGATCAACGAGGAGTTTGGCGGTGACCGGCAGGCTTTCCTGCGGACCTTGCAGGCGCAGGGTTACTCACTGGCGAAATTTAAAGAACTGGAGCGGGATAAACTCATCGTGCAGGCCATGCGTCAGCGCAATGTGCGGGCAAATGTGCTCATTTCACCGCAGCGCGTTGAGGAACATTACCGAACCAACCGTGAACGCTGGACCACTAACGATGAGGTTGACCTTCGTATGATCGTGATTAGCAAATACACCGGCGATGATGGCAGCACTCCTGAGACCCAGAAGGCGCTCGCTCAGGAAATCCGCAGCAAGCTGGCTGCGGGTGCCGACTTTGGTCGGATGGCTCAAATGTATTCCGACGACATCACAAGGGATGAGGGTGGTGATTGGGGTTGGGTCCAGCGCAACACGCTGAACGAGGATCTCACGCGTGAAGTCTTCAAACTGAAAGCCGGTGAGATGAGCGATGTCGTGGATTTGGGGGGATCGTATTACATCCTTCGTGCACAGGCGCGCAAGCCGGGGACGGTGAAGCCGTTGGAAGAAGTGCGTTTGGAAATTGAAAATGAACTCTCCCAGGAAGAGCGGCTCAAACTTCAAAACGAGTGGCTCGAGACGCTTCGCAAAAAGGCCTACATCAAGAGATATTAAGTCGAGCTTTCTCAGGTCTCACAGGACGGGCTGGATGTTTTAACGATCTCTCCGCAATGGAATGCGTCCGCAGATGGCAGGTCAATTAACGGTTGGGGCGGGAGTGCGACGATCTCGGGTCTGAACGCTGCTCCGGCGATCCGTCGCCGCGAATGGTCACATCGGCATCTACCCCGGTTGGCGCACTGTTCCTGTAGAATAGCACGCCGTGGTTGCGAAGGTTGGCGATGAGTGCGGACATATCATTGGCAAGTTTGTCATCATTGAGGACCTTGGCAAGGAGACCATCTCCCCTCATGCTTGCTTCCAGAATCTTCCGGGTCACAGCGACCGCTTCCCTGGCCTCGGAGATGGTGAGTTCCAACTCCACTGCAGCGGATTTGGTGGACTCCAGCGTGCTCTCGACTGACTCGCCCGCATCATTGACAACGCCGCCAGCATCGTTGACGACCGCGCGGGCATCATCCACGAACAGGTTGATTTTACTGCCGAATTCTTTCAGCGTGTCGGTAGTCTCGCGCAGGTTGGTGAGAGTGACTTCGATATCCTGAAGATTTTTCTCAGCAAGGAGGGTTTCATCGACGCGGGTGATAGCGTCATCGATGGTGGTGACCGTTTCGCGCAGTTGCTTGAGCAACATGGTGCCTTCGCGGGTGATGTCATCGATGCCGGCTTCGCGTGTGCCGGCAATCACATCGCCATCCTCAAATTTATTCGTGAGATCAAATTGCTCAGGTGGGATCACGTCCACGAAACGATCACCCAGTAATCCAGAACTGCCGATTTGAATGCGCGATTCCGCCGGGATGTCCATGTCGGAATAAATTTTCAGCTCCACAATGACGCCGGTGGATGCGATACCGCCTTCCGAGGCTTCCAGCACTTGGAGGTCGTTGCTGATGCGCGGTTCCGCGGAGACGTAGCCGATTTTAGCTCCGCCAAAGAGCACGTCAGAGTCTTTGAGGAGACCCGCA
>JBGTCP010000371.1:0-1978 GCA_041748815.1 Chthoniobacterales bacterium | reverse complement strand
TGGCCGAATATGGCCATTTAATCGTCGATGAATGCCACCACCTCTCCGCGCAGAGCTTTGAATTGGTCGCCCGACGCACAAAGGCGCAATTTTTCACCGGACTCTCCGCGACCGTCACCCGCAAGGACGGACATCATCCGATCATTTTTATGCAATGCGGTCCGGTGCGGCATCGGGTGAATGCAAAGGAGCAGGCAAGGGCGAGGCCATTCACGCATCATGTGATCGTACGGCCCACTGATCTGCGTGCGGAACTCGATTTCGAAGAAGATCCGCGTGTGGTTTTTCAGGAGCTCTGCGATTTGATCCTGCATGATGAAAGGCGCAATGCGATGATCTGTGCTGACATTGCGGGAACTCTTGCTGAAGGGCGTTGTCCGCTGGTTCTCACTGAACGCATAGAGCATCTGGAAACTCTGGTCGGGATGCTCACCCCTCTGGATGCCCGGATCATTCCGTTGCGCGGAGGCACCAGTAAGCGGGATCTGCGGGATGCGCTGGAGGCGCTTCGCGAGACGCCGGAGAATGTGCCACGGGTGGTGGTAGCGACTGGCAAGTTTGTGGGTGAGGGCTTTGATGATCCCCGGCTTGATACTCTGTTCCTTGCGATGCCGGTTTCCTGGCGGGGCACGCTCACTCAATATGTGGGTCGGCTGCACCGGCTGCATGCGGGGAAGCGCGAGGTGCGCGTTTTTGATTATGCCGATCTTGGCGTGCCGATACTTGAGCGGATGTTTCGCAAGCGCTGCGCAGGGTATGAATCATTGGGCTATGCCATTGTCATGCCTGGCAGTGCGGTGCCGGGTTGGCCATGCGAAGTCCCGCTCCCGGCGGATCCGGAATGGAAGAGTGATTATGTTGCCAGTGTCCGGCGGCTTGTGCGTGATGGCATCGATGCGGAGCTTGCCGACCTTTTTGTGCGGGCTGCGCAACCGCATCCCGGACCCGGTCATGCGCGCAGTGCTGCTGAGGCCTTTCTGCAACGTCGCCTTCAGTCACTGGCGGAGACGGCAGGTTTATTTTGTCTCAACGCTGAAATTTCGATTCCATTCGATGGGCGAGGTCTCATGGAAGTTGATTTGCTGTGGGAAGAGAGTAAGCTCGCGATTGAAATTGACGGCCCTCAACACCTCGCGGACGAAACCGCATGGCGGCGGGATCGGCGCAAAGACCTGCTACTTCAGCGGCATGGCTATTTGATTCTGCGCTTTCTTGCTGCCGACATTCCCAAAGATCTTGGCACTGTGCTGGACACCATCCGCATGGCTGTTCCTGCCCGGCAGCGGCTTATCTCGTGCGATCAGTCCTTTATCGCCTCAATCCGGTCCAAATAAACGCTGACCAATTTGTGATTTGAAACCAGTCGTTCGACATCCGGCCAAATGCGGGCAAGGAAAGTATGGTAGGTATTCCTCCTGAGATTTCCGAAACGCAGATGAACAATCCATGGCGGAGCCGATGAAAGCATGATCCGGTTCGCAAAGTCAGTGTCTTTGGTGACAACAGCCAGAGAGTTCGTCCGGGCGTGCTTCCAAATGTCGCTGTCCAACAAACTCTCCCCAAGATCGGTAACGTGGATTACTGGAAAAGATGGAACGAGCTGGATTTGATGGGGGACATTCTCGTCAAAGATGAATCCGTTCACGCAACTTCCTGCAAAGAAAAGTGATGTTTCATCAATGAAGAAGACAGCCCAATGCACGCAAGGATATCGTCCCTGGTCAATCGAGGATACTCTTCCAGCACGTCCTCAATCGAATCACCTGACGCGAGAAATTCGAGAACTGTTTGGGCAGTAATTCGAGTGCCGGTAATCACCGGCTGGCCGTTGCAAATATCGGGATGGATGGAAATTCGCTCCATGCGTTCATATTATACTTGGCCTGCCGGATAATTGCAATGTTTTCGTAGGCCCCAAAGTAGGTCGCTGGAAGAGGTTCTTTCTGTATCGAGTCCACAGCGCGTTGTAGCTTTTGAC
>JBGTCP010000370.1:0-2525 GCA_041748815.1 Chthoniobacterales bacterium | reverse complement strand
CATGACAAGAACCACGCTTTAAACGCGCGGAAGATACCCGCCAGCAAGAGCCGTGAATTCCCGCACTTGCCGGGCCTGCCAAAGTTCGTCGTGGCCCAGCTCGTCGGCCATGAGCTTTGCGACCTCTGGAGCTGCTTCCATGCTGGCTCGGGCTCCGAAAAGCAGAGATCGAGTGCGGCGGGAAAGGACATCTTCAAGCGTCCGTGCCATCTCACGGCGCACAGCCCAAAGCACTTCGACTTTCAGACACGGGAGCATGGGATGAATCCGGTCCGCGAGGTCGGGTGACTCGACGATCCATCGTTCCAATTCCGCTGCGTCACTGCCGTAAACCGTAAATTCTTCACGTGAGGCTGATGTGGCTGACCATCCGTGGATCCGCAGTTCAGTCGTTTTGCAGGAGCGCGGAGCCATGCCTGCCATCAGCTCTGCTTGATTAACAGCATCTTCCGCCATGCGGCGATAGGTGGTCCATTTTCCGCCCGTGATCGTGAGCAGGCCGGAGTTGGAGATCATAATGGTGTGGTCGCGGGACATGGCAGCAGTGCTTTTTGTGTCGCCGGACTTCACCAGGGGTCGCAGCCCCGCAAAGACGCTGAGTATATCCGCGCGAGTGGGATTTTTGCTCAGGTAGCGGGCGGCGGTAGTAAGAATGAAATCGATCTCCTCATCCATGGGCAATGGTTCGAGGTCGATGGTGTCCACGGGAATATCCGTAGTGCCCACGATGACATGACCATGCCATGGCACTGCAAACATCACCCGGCCATCGGCGGTCTGTGGCACCATGACGGCACTGTTGCCGGGAAGAAATTCGCGGGGCAGGACGATGTGTGTGCCTTGACTCGCTGCGATAATCGATCTTGCATCCGGCTCATCCAGTTTGCGGATTCCATCAGAGAACACGCCGGTTGCGTTGATCACCGCGTGTGCGCGAATGTCAAATTCCTCACCCGTTTCCATGTCCCGCACGGTCGCACCTTCCACCATGTCGTCCGATTTCAGCAGCCGCGTCACTTGGAGATAGTTCGCGACTACTGCTCCGTGGTCGACGGCGGTTTGTGCGAGATGCACCGCAAGCCGCGCATCGTCGAACTGCCCGTCATAGTAACTCACGCCGCGTTGCAACCCCTCGGGCTCCAGTGTGGGAATGCGGCGGAGGGTTTCCTCGCGGGAAAGGATCTCCGATTTCTTGAGACCAAGCTTTCCTGCCAGACGGTCGTAAATTTTCATCCCGATGCCGTAGAATGGACCTTCCCACCAGCTGTAGATCGGCACAACGAATGCCTGATGGTGGACGAGGTGTGGAGCGTTCACGCAGAGAAGGCCGCGCTCGTGGAGGGCTTCCAGAACCAATGAGATATTGCCCTGTTTGAGGTAGCGCACGCCGCCATGGACCAGTTTCGTGCTGCGGCTCGATGTTCCCTTGGCGAAATCGTTCTGCTCGACGAGCGCCGTGCGGTAACCACGGCTCGCTGCATCGACAGCGACGCCCAACCCTGTGGCTCCTCCCCCGATGATGAGAAAGTCAAATGGCTCGTGTGCTTCTCTGAGTTGCTGGATGGCAGTTTCCCGGTTCATGAGTCCTCCTTGTTTTCCCAGCCTTTGGAGCGCTCCAACGCTTCATTCCACCGGGATAGGAAGGGCTCCATTTCAGCCGGGGAGCGCCGGGGTTCAAAGCTGCGGTCTTTCTCCCAGAGCGCGGTAAGGGTTGTTTCATCCTCCCAAAAATCCACGGCGAGTCCGGCAAGGTAGGCTGCTCCGAGTGCTGTTGTTTCCGTCACTGTTGGTCGCACGACCGGGACTTGCAGTAAATCGGCCTGGAACTGCATGAGAAGATCATTCGCGGATGCACCGCCATCCACCCGAAGCTCGCGGAGTGCGATGCCGGAGTCGCGTTCCATCGCTTTGAGCACGTCATAAGACTGATACGCGATTGCTTCGAGCGCGGCGCGTGCGATGTGCGCAGACGTGGAGCCGCGTGTGAGACCCAGCAATGTGCCACGGGCGTAGGGATCCCAATGCGGTGCGCCGAGGCCTGCAAACGCGGGCACAAAATACACGCCACCATTGTCGGAAACCGTGGCCGCAAGTGGTTCGATTTCTGCGGACTCGCGGATGATTCCAAGCCCATCGCGAAGCCACTGCACAATGGCTCCTCCCATGAAAATGCTGCCTTCCAGGGCGTATAACGTTTGGCCGTGGATGCGCCAGGCCGAAGTGGTGAGCAGTTGGTTGGTCGAGACGGTCGGCGCGGCTCCTGTATTCATGAGAAGGAAACATCCGGTGCCGTAAGTATTTTTTGCCATGCCTTCGCGGAAGCAGGTCTGACCGAAGAGGGCGGCATTTTGATCGCCGGCCATTCCCGCGATGGGGACGCCGCTGATGAAACTGTGACTGCACGCTTCGCCGTAGATTTCGCTGCTGCCTTTGACCTGTGGCAACAAACACGCAGGGATGTCGAGAATGCCAAGCAGTTCCTCATCCCAACGATGCTCATGGATGTTGTAAAGGAGCGTGCGGGC
>JBGTCP010000369.1:0-1691 GCA_041748815.1 Chthoniobacterales bacterium | reverse complement strand
TGTGCGCTTTTGCTAATGGCAAAACGCCATCCTTCTTTGTGCATCCGGCGGTGCGGGCGATCTTTTTGCATTTCTGGCTGGCCTACGATCATCCATTTGTGGATGGCAATGGTCGCACAGCACGGGCGCTTTTTTACTGGGCCATGCTACGCAACGGCTACTGGCTGTTTGAATTTATTTCGATCTCAAACATTCTTCGCAACTCTCCCGCAAAGTATGGGAGATCGTTTCTTCACACAGAGACCGATGACAATGACCTGACTTACTTCCTCATGGCTCAGACTCTGGTGATCCGGCAGGCAATCCACGAACTCCATGAATACATCCATCGCAAAACCAGCGAATTGCGTGACGTCGAATCCCGCATACGGACGCTTGAGCTTTTCAATCACCGGCAACTGGAAATCATCCGGCATGCGCTCAAGCATCCGGCGCAACGCTATACCATCGCCAGCCATCAAAAGAGCCACAATGTGGTTTACCAAACCGCCCGCACCGATTTGCTGGATCTGGCGGGGCGTGGTGTTCTAATTCAGCAAAAACGCGGAAACCAACTGGTCTTCATTGTCCCGGCGGATCTGTCGGATCAGTTGATGAGGTTGGATAAACCTGCCGGGCGATAGGCGGGAGGAAGAGAGCAGATTCAAATCAAGTAACAAGCGCCGACCGGCTAATATCCGGTCCGCGTCCAGTCGCTGAGGTCACACTCCAGCCAGGCTGGGTGCTGGGGCTGGGGCACATTTGGCGCAGGCGCGGATTTGGGCGAAGAAGTCGTTGCCTTTGTCGTCGACGAGGATGTAGGCAGGGAAATCGACGACATCGATTTTCCAAATCGCTTCCATTCCGAGTTCGGGATACTCCAGCACTTCGACGTGTTTGATATTTTCTTTCGCGAGGATGGCGGCGGGGCCACCGATGGAGCCCAGATAGAAGCCGCCGTGTTTTTGGCAGGCATCAGTGACTTGCTGACTGCGGTTTCCTTTGGCGATCATGACCATGGATCCGCCATTTTCCTGAAGAAGCTCGACGTAGGAGTCCATGCGACCAGCTGTGGTGGGGCCGAATGAGCCGGATGGCAGACCGGCCGGAGTTTTCGCGGGACCGGCATAATACACGGGATGGTCTTTGATGTATTGCGGGAGTCCCTGGCCGGCATCAAGGCGCTCTTTGAGTTTTGCGTGAGCAATATCGCGGGCGACGATGATGGTGCCGCTGAGCGAGAGTTGGGTGGTAATGGGGTATTTGCTGAGTTCGGCAAGGATCTCGGTCATCGGGCGGTTGAGATCAATTTTCACAACTCCGGTCGTGTCGCGGATGCGGAATTCATCGGGGATGAGGCGTCCGGGGTTGGTCTCAAGGACTTCGAGCCAGAGTCCGTCTTTATTGATCTTTGCTTTCATGTTGCGATCGGCGGAACATGAGACGCCTATGCCTATGGGGCAGGAAGCACCGTGGCGGGGAAGGCGCACGATGCGCACATCGAGCGCAAAATATTTGCCGCCGAACTGAGCGCCAAAGCCGGATTGCTGGGCGGCGGTGAGCAAACGTTTCTCCAGTTAGATATCACGGAATGCACGTCCTGAGGCATCGCCAGCGGTGGGCAATCCATCGTAGTATTTTGTCGAGGCGAGCTTGACCGTTTTGAGGCAGGTCTCGGCGCTGGTGCCACCAATCACAAATGTGAGATGGTA
>JBGTCP010000368.1:0-2201 GCA_041748815.1 Chthoniobacterales bacterium | reverse complement strand
GACCCCGCGCTCCGCCAGCGCATCAACGAACTCGAAGGCTTCGAAGTGCGCATCATCAGCGAGGGCGGCCGCATCCCTGTCAATCGTTTCCTCAACGACACCGACCGCATCGTGATCGAGACCCTTTTTTACAACTGGGGCATGGACATTTTTGATGCACAGTCACTGGTTGATAAACTCGTGGATTGGGTGGACGAAGATGAGCTCAAAAACATCCAGGGTGCTGAACGACCTGAGTATGAGGAAATCGGGCTGCCACAATTCCCCCGCGACCGCCCCTTCGACTCTGTCGAGGAAATGGCGCTGGTCGCCGATATGGATCAATTGGACTTTCTGCGGCCGGATTGGCGTGAGTTTTTCAGCGTGTGGAGCGGCGGGAAGGTGGACGTGAATTTCGCCAGCTCCGAGGTCCTGCAAGCGGTGCTCGATGTCACGCCCGAGCAGGCGCAAGTCCTCGTGGATGCCCGGCTTGGCGAGGACGGTGAACAGGACACGGAGGATGACCTTATACTCGCGGATGTCGAGGAAGCGCGCGTGCTCCTCGGCATGTCTCCTTTGGAGTTTGAGCGGGTGAGCGGTCGCCTCACAGCCTCCGATGCCGTGTCCCGCATTGAGGCAACCGGGATTGCTGGCAGCACGCGCCACACACTCACCGTGATCGCCCGCGAGGCAGAAGGCGGCGCACGGCAAATCGTCGCCTACCTCGATGAATAAGCCTCCACAATTCCGCAACCCGGCCAATGTCTCGGGGGAAATCAGCATGCTTGACGCAGCGGGTTGCCGCTGAATACTCTAATCGTCAATCTTCAATCTAAGGAGCTGTAAGTGGATATTAAGGAAATCAAAACAATCATCGATCTGATGAAGAAAAACGATCTCGACGTTTTCAAACTCGAAAACGACGGGTTCAAGATCACGCTCAAAAAAAACCAGGGCAACGTGATTGTTGCGCAGAGTCCCGCTCCACAGACATCCGCGCCAGCTTCTGCTGCCGCCGCGCTTTCGGCCGCCGCAGCTTCCGACGAATCCACAGCGACGGGCGTGACAATTGATTCGCCAATGGTGGGGACTTTCTACCGCTCACCATCCCCCGATTCGGCATCCTACGTCGAAGTCGGAGCCACGGTCACCCCGGACACAGTGGTTTGCATCATCGAAGCCATGAAAGTCATGAATGAGATCAAGGCCGAGAAGGCAGGCGTGATCGCCGCGATCCGTGCGGAAAACGGCAAACCCGTTCAGTTTGGCGAGCCCCTTTTTGCTCTCAAGTAATTCTTCCCGGCAGGCCACTTCCTTCCCTGCCCCCAAGCGTTTCCACCTCTGCTATGTTCAGTAAAATCTTAATTGCGAATCGCGGCGAAATTGCACTTCGCGTGATCCGGGCCTGCAAAGAACTCGATGTGCGCACACTCGCCGTTTACTCGGAGGCCGACGTCGATTCCCTCCATGTGCAATTGGCGGATGAAGCCATCTGCATCGGCGCCGCACCGAGTTCGGAGAGCTATTTGAAAATTGACCGTATCATCAGCGCGGCTGAAATCGGGAACGTCGACGCGATCCATCCCGGCTACGGATTTCTCGCAGAGAATGCGCACTTCGCTGAGGTCTGCAAGAGCTGCAACATCAAATTCATTGGCCCGTCTGCAGAAGCGATCCGCTCAATGGGCGACAAAAACATTGCCCGCGCAACCGCCAAAAAAGCGGGTGTGCCAACCACCCCTGGCAGCGACGGACTCGTCGAGACCGAGCAGGATGCGCTAAAAGTTGCCAAGGAAATCGGCTACCCTGTCATGATCAAAGCAGTCGCCGGCGGGGGCGGCAAGGGGATGCGTCCGGCACACAATGACGTGAGCCTTGTTCAGGGGTTTCACGGTGCCCGCAACGAAGCTGAGAAAGCATTTGGCAACCCCGGCGTCTACATTGAGAAGCTCGTTGAGAATCCGCGGCACATCGAATTCCAGATCATGGCCGACAGCTTCGGCAAAGTGGTGCATCTTGGTGAGCGCGATTGCTCGATCCAGCGCCGCAACCAGAAGATCGTCGAAGAGTGTCCATCGCCAGTCCTCAGCGACGAAGCACGCCAGCGCATGGGTGAAGCATCCGTCCGCCTCGCCGAATCCGTCAATTACGAAGGTGCCGGGACGATGGAATACCTCATGGATAAGGATGGGAATTTCTACTTCATGGAAATGAACACCCGC
>JBGTCP010000367.1:0-3481 GCA_041748815.1 Chthoniobacterales bacterium | reverse complement strand
AAAGAAGGTAAGAATTCATGGGAAAGGAAATTATGCGACGGCCGCGAGTGCTTCATCCAGCCAGCCGAGCAGTTGAGTGATGGTTTCGTCCGTCTCATCACCCATGTTCGAGATGCGGAACGTTTTGCCTTTGATTTTGCCATATCCGCCATCGATGACGCAGTGGTGCTGCTCTTTGAGTTTGGCGATGAACGCGGCCACATCAATATTGCGGTTGTTTGCCACGCAAGTGAGCGATTTGGAGCGGTAGCCTTCCGGCGCGAAAAATTCAAATTCGTTGCGGCGCACCCATGCGTGCACAAGATCATTGAGGCGGCTGTGGCGGGCGTGGCGGGCCTCGATGCCTTCGGCAAAAATATCTTCCAGCTTGGATTCCAGCCCGTAAATGAGCGAGATCGCAGGCGTGCTCGGGGTCATATTGCTTTCGTGATTTTTCTTAAACTCGATCAAGTCGAAATAATATCCGCGGTCTGCGACTTCCTCTGCACGGGCGAACGCCCGCTCGGAGACCGCAAACAGTGCAAGGCCCGGGGGCATTGCCAAAGCCTTTTGACTGCCTGTGAGGATCATATCCACTCCCAGTTCGTCCACTGGCACCGGCAGCACCGAAAACGAGGAGACCGTATCCGTCACCAGCAGCACATCGGGGTAATTGCGCAAGACAGCTGCGATTTCGGCCAGCGGATTGAGGACACCGGTGGATGTCTCATTGTGCACGAGGGTGACCAGATCAAATTTGCCGGTTTTAAGGAGATCATCCAGTGCGTTGGGATCGATAGCCTCGCCCCATTCGACCTGGCAAGCTTCTGCCATCTTCCCGCAGCGACGGGCGACGTCGAGCCATTTGTCAGAAAATGCGCCGCACATGCAGTTCACCACACCTTTGCGGGACAAGTTGCGCACGGCACCCTCCATAATCCCCCACGCCGAAGAAGTCGACAGCATCACCGGATTTTTTGTCTGAAAAAGAGTCTGCAAACGCGGTTGGATCCCGGCATACAATTCCTGGAAATCTTTGCTCCGGTGACCAATCATCGGGCGTGACATCGCCGCATACGTCTTTTGCGAAACTTCGACTGGGCCGGGAATGAAAAGTTTGATGGTTGGCTTCATAGATGGAAAATGGTCAGCCCTTCGCAGGGAATACAACGGAAAAAGAAGAAAACTTCACGCGTCATGGCAAGAATAAACTACTCATTCCCGATAGAAATAGTAGATTTTTCGCAAAGAGTGGAGAAATCGGGCCTTTTTCTCACCCGCGCTTGCGGTTAAACGTGGCGACTTCGCGGTCGGTTTCGCGTTGCACGGTGCGCTTTTTCAGATCTTCGCGTTTGTCGCGGGCCAGTTTACCTTTGCCGACGCCAATAGCCACTTTGACGCGGTGATTTTTCCAAAACATGCGCAGAGCAACGAGCGCAAGGCCGTCGACATTGTAAAACTCCGCCATTTTCGCGATCTCCTTTTTATGGAGAAGCAACTTACGCGCGCGGCGGGGTTCGTGCTGTGAGAAGCTGGCTTTGTCGTAGGCCTGAATGTCGGCTTCGTAGAGCCATGCTTCGCCGCGCTCGATGCGCACGAAGCCGTTGTTGATATTAGCCAGGCCGGCACGGATCGATTTGACCTCGGTGCCGACGAGTTGGAGACCTGCTTCAAAGGTCTCGATGATCTGAAAATCTCTGAGCGCCTTCCGGTTTTTGGAAATTTCCTCGGAGGTGGCCATGGCCGCTGGAGGAGGCGGTGCGAAGGCACCACCGCCGGATTATTGGGCGTCGGGCGTCTCGACCTCAGGGGTCACTTTGCCCTGAATAATCTCGTTCAACGCAATGTCCCCCACGCTCATGAAAGCGGTGGTCTCCACGAGCGGACGGTGGCCGGAAAGAAGCTGGCGGACCCGTTTAGAGACTAGATTCACAAGCACGGGCGTGCTGGTGATCACTTTGGCGGCGTCGTCGATGAGAGTGCTGGTCATAATAGTATTTGAGAGAGAATTTTTTAGTAGCCAACGAAGATCGCAATGGTCACACCGGCAATCACCAGAACCGCGATACCCAGCCAGATCCAAACGAGCATTCCTTGGCGGGCTGCCTCGCCGCGACCACCAACGGTGCGGTCGTTACGACCACGGATGCGGCCCTTGCGAAGGAAGCCATCGTAGTGACGCTGGATGAGGTGCGTTTCGATCTGCCGCATCGAGTCAAGCACCACGCCGACCATGATGAGGAGCGATGTGCCGCCGAAGAACTGCGCAGTGATATATGGCACCTGCATCTGGCGGGCCAGAAGCATTGGCAGCACAGCGATGACGGTGAGGAAAATAGCACCCGCAAAGGTAAGCCGGGTCATCGTGTAATCAAGGAAATCCGCAGTCGGTTTGCCGGGACGCACACCTGGGATGAATCCGCCCTGCTTTTTGAGATCGTCGGCGATCTGCGCAGGCTGGAACTGAGTCGCCACCCAGAAATACGAGAAGAAGAAAATCATCGCGCTGAAGAAGATGAAATAACCCCACCCGCTCGTCATACTTGCGGCAACATTTTGAACCCAGGCGGTATCTTTAAATGCCATGTTGGCGATGGTGGAAGGGAAGATGAGCAATGCCTGGGCGAAGATGATGGGCATCACGCCAGCATAGTTGACTTTGAGCGGCATGAACTGTGTCTGGCCACCATACACTTTGCGGCCCACCACACGCTTGGCGTATTGCACGCTGATCTTACGCACTGCTTGCGTCACACATATGACGGCAGCAATCACAAGGAAAAGGAACGCAATGAGGAACACGAGGACAACCGGACTCACAGCCGTGTTACCTGTCGTGGCATCAGGAACGAAAGTTTTCCAGGCCTGGATCAACGCCGCAGGAAGCTGCGAAATGATGCCGACGGTGATGATAATGGAGATACCATTACCGACACCGCGCTCGGTGATCTGATCACCCAGCCACATCAGGAACATCGTTCCCGCAGTGAGGGTGAGCACGGTGAGCAGACGGAAGGGTAAACCCGGCTCTGCTACCAGCGGAACACCAAGTCGTTCGATAGTTTCACCAATTCCTTCCAGGAAGGGATTGGCCTGCGGACTCTCGAAGGACATCGCGAGCAGGTAGCCCTGAAACACACACAACACCAGCGTGGCGTAGCGCGTGTATTGCATGATCTTCTGGCGGCCACCGTCTTCGCGGCTGATTTTACTCAACTGCGGAATGACTGCCACCAGGAGCTGGAACATAATGGACGCACTGATGTACGGCATGATGCCCAACGCAAAAATGGCGCAGTTTTCAAGTGCACCACCGCTGAAAATATTGAAGAGGGCGGCAACCGATCCGCCTGCTTGCGTATTCACTTCCAAGAGGAAGTATTCGCGAAGCACTCCGGCATTAACTCCGGGAGTTGTGATGGCCGCGCCTACGCGGATGACCACAATCATCGCCAGAGTGAACAAGATCCTCTGACGAAGATCGGGAATTTTGAAAATGTTG
>JBGTCP010000366.1:0-2077 GCA_041748815.1 Chthoniobacterales bacterium | reverse complement strand
ATCGGCAAAATCCCTGACGGCAAACACAAGCTTATTTGTCGGACAGGACACTAGTGCGCTTGGCCTGCGGGTCACCGGCACAGCCGGTTTGTTAACCTGAACTTCAGAGTCGAAATCGTAAACGAACACCCGCCAGCACTTGGTTTGCGGCGATTTTCAACTTCCTGCTACTGGCTACAGGGTTGGATTTGGCTTATGAGATCGAGGGTGTGTTGTTGGTGAGCGGTCGCTTCGGTTTGCTGCTGCCAGGCGGGGCTTCCGGGCAGAGAGGACACGATCGTGTTGCGGCAAATGGTGGCGAGATCCTGAAGCAGGGTTTTGAAGCTGTGGACTGGATCTCCTTCGGCTGTGCGCTTGGTTTTTGCCTTGGCTTGCGCTGAGGCTGAGGGGCGCTTTGGCGATACCACATCAGCTCTGGGTGCCTTGGTATCTTCGTCATCGAAAAGCACGCTCTTGAGGACCGAGCGCATGTGCCACTCCACATAATAGGCCAGCGTGCAGAGAAAGATGTGGCAGCGCACCCGGCCGGCGTCGCGATGATGGATGGGGCGCACTTTCAAATCCACGGTCTTGATACTGCGGAATGCGTTTTCCACAAGACTGAGGTCTTTATAGCGTTCGACGGTCTCAGGGGCGGAGAGGAAATCTTCACTGGTGCTGGTGCGAACCACGTAGATGCCGTCAATGGCGGCTTCACGGGCTATACTCTCAGTGCGGCGCTCAGCCCTAAACCCGTTGTTGGTAATGGTCAGGTGGAAGTGCTTGGCCACTTTGAACTTGTTGATGACGGCTCCAAGTTTGACTCCGATTTTGGCTTTGCCTCGCAGGGGATTTTTCGGGCGTTTGGTGGAGGCGTGGATTTTTGCCAGTTCCTTTTCGGTGGCGGCGAGGAGTTCCTCGCGCTTGTAAGCGCGGGAGCGGGCCAGCAGCGGATTGCGGCAGACCATGAGGCGTTCACCGGGAAAGTCCGGACTCTGGATTTGCGCGAGGTTGCGCTGGTCAAAGAGCGAGGGCTCGATGAACCCCTGGTCGGCGAGCTTGAGGATGGCTGAGGAGCGCAGAGCTGTGATCCAATCAAGGCCTTCCACGTCGCGCAGCTCCTCATCAATGCGGGCCTGGGTGATCATGCCCCGGTCGCCAACGAGCACTACTTTCTTGATGCCGAATCGGTCCCGGACTTTCTGGATCTGGGAACCAAGGGTCATAGGGTCGGCAGTATTGCCTTCGAAGACTTCGACGGCAACGGGGACGCCCGAGGCGGTGCAGAGAAGTCCGTATTCGACCTGCAGCTTGCCTTTTTTGCCGTCCCGGTTGTGGCCGCGTCTTGCCAGTGTACAGGTGGTGCCCTCGAAATAGCTTGATGTCAGATCATAAAGGACCAGCGCGCCTTCGTGGAGATGGCGCCCTGCCAGGGTCTTCTCGATGCGGGCTTGGCGGGGCAGCAGCCAGTCCATGGCGGCGTAGAGGTCGTTTTCGTGAATGTCCTCCGGGAGTCCGCATTCCTGGGCAAGGGTATCGGTGGCAGTTTCCCCGCGCAGCGTGCGGGAGGTGGCCAGTTTGGAGCCGGGCGATAGAATGCGCGAGGCGATCATGGCCAGGCAAAGCTGGCGCTCGGCAGATTTTTTGGAACCCAGAAGATGGGCGATACCCAGAGAGTTCATCGCAGAGAGCACGGCTGCGACGTGACCATGGGGAAGGGAGCGTTGGATGCGAAAGGCGCTGGAGCCGGAGGAGGGGGACGCACTCGGGTCGGCTTTGAGAAGGGCGCGAATGCCATCAATGACGTTGGCGGGGAGCTTGGAGAAGTTGGCCAAGGTGCGATGCTTGACCTTGCCTTCGGAGCGGTAGGTTTCGCGCAGCAGAATGCAGGGAGGCGAGTTGCGATTGCGGACGGTTTCGATAAACATGGCTACTTATAGAGGGGTATACCCAACCATAATAGCTGTCACAAGATAAAAATGAAAAATTTTACATGGCTACGTTTTGCAGCTCAAAAAAGCCGCAAATCAAGGATTGATGCGGCTTGGCGACCGATTCAGCTTCTGAAGTTCAGTTTAGCCGTGTCGTTGGAAGGTGC
>JBGTCP010000365.1:0-2992 GCA_041748815.1 Chthoniobacterales bacterium | reverse complement strand
GTGGCTCGACAAATCGCGCCTCCGCCTCATCGCCGGCGGCGCAGCCTCACATGACTCCACGGCTTACGACCGTGCCGTGGTCAGCCCAGGCATTGATCCCGCCACTCCACTGGTGCAAAATTTCATCCGTCGCCGCATCGACATGATCGGCGAGCTCGAGCTTGCCTATGAAGCCTGCAAATGCCCAATCATTGGCATCACTGGCACCAATGGCAAAACCACCACCACCGGCCTCATCGAAGCCATGTTCCAGGGAGCTGGACGCAATCCCATCGCGGGCGGCAACCTCGGCCCTGCCTTCTCCGCCATCGTGCGCGACTCCGCCGCTGCGGATGTGGCTGTGATCGAGATTTCCTCTTTCCAGCTGGAGCGCATTCGTGCATTCCGCGCCGACATTGCTGTCTGGCTCAACTTTGCGCCGGATCATCTCGACCGCTACAATTCCCTCGAAGAATACCGCGCAGCCAAGCTCCGCATTTTTGAAAATCAAACCGCCAACGACCACGCCATCCTTCACGCGGATGAGGAAATCCCCGGCGTAATCGCTAACAAACTCACCTTTTCCGCACGCACTGAACGCGGTGACTTCTGCCATCGTGACGGATGGATCCACTTCCGTGGCGAGCGCGTTCTCGAGATGGCATCCACCCAACTCACGGGCCTCCACAATGCCGAGAACCTGATGGCATCGATGGCTGTGGGCATCGCATGGGGCCTCACTCCTTCCGAATGTGTTCCCGGCTTGCGCACCTACCGACCGCTGGCCCACCGCAATGAGACCGTCGGCCAAGTCCGGGGCGTGCGCTTCATCAACGACTCCAAGGCCACCAATCCTTCCTCCGTCGCCATGGCGCTCGAGTCCCAGTCCGCACCCGTCATCCTCATCGCAGGCGGCAAGGAAAAAGGCTTCGAGTTCAGTTCCATTCATCCGCTCATCCGCAGCAAGGTCAAAGCTGCCGTCCTCATCGGTGAAATGGCTGCACGCATGAAAGAAGAATGGACTCCGCTCACAGCCTGTCACCGCGCCGAAACACTTGCCGAAGCAGTTGCATGTGCGCAGGCACTTGCGGTCGCCGGGGACATCGTCCTGCTTTCACCCGGCACATCCTCTTTCGATATGTTCAAAAACTTCGGTGACCGGGGCGATCAGTTCCGTGCTCTCATCACCGCGCTCACACAACAAAACCAACAACACACGTTATGAAAAAAACACACAGAATGGTGCCCAATCCCCGGAAAAAGCTGAACACCACAGCCAGGGCCAGCAGTCGCCGCATCCCGGACGATGCATTCTACGATGAAGAGCCAAATATGAAGCTCTCCCGCGCATTCATCGTCGTCCTCATCCTCCATGTAGTCGCGGTCGGCGGCATCCTTGTTTTCAATAATATGAAAGCAAGCAGCACACTCGACCCGGGTGAACTGACCGGCACTAACGAAGTCGGTTCTCCAGCGCTCGCATCCGTTGCATCCGACGCAACTCCCAGCCGCCGTCATCACTTCCTCCGCGCCGGTGAAACCCTCTCCCGCGTTGCTTCCATCTACGATGTCCCCGTGCCGGATCTCGTGAAGGTCAACAACCTGCGCAATGATTCCACACTGCAGGTCGGTCAACGCCTCATCATCCCCCAAAAGGATGAGGTCAATGCGGTTGCCGCACCAGTAACCCCGGCCATGCCGCCGTTGCCCACCATGTCAGCACAGAACTCCCACGCTGTTGCGCCCATTGTCCCGGCCCGGCTTTCCACAGCGGATCTCGTTCAGGCCACCGAGCAACGCTCAGCACCAGCGCCAACGACATCGGCCGCTGGGAGCGACTCCGGCCAGACCTACACCGTCGTCAAAGGGGACAACCCCGTCGGCATCGCACGCCACCTCGGAGTCAACTACCAGGAACTCCTTGATCTCAACGGAATTGAAGATCCACGACTGCTTCAGATCGGACAGGTCCTCAAAGTTCCCGCAAAATAATCCACCCGCCTCACCTTGCAACGCTACAGCGTCATACTTCTGGTCATCACCTCGCTCGGACTCACCGTCCTGGGCCTTGTTGTGCTTTCCAGCACCAGTGTGTTCGCTCAGGAGCGGCACGGAAATCCGTATTACTTCGTCCAGCGCCAATCCATCTACATCGCCATCGGACTGGTGGGATGCATCGTTGCGTCGATGCTCAATTATGGCTTCTGGAAGCGCACTGTCTGGGTCGTCTATGCAGCCGCGATCGTGTTGCTCATTCTGTGTTTTATTCCTGGCATCGGTTTGCGGGTCAATGGCTCCTCGCGCTGGATTGATCTGGGTCTGACAACATTTCAACCTTCCGAATTCGCAAAAGTTTGCGTGATTATTTTGTTGGCTCATTGGTTCACACGTCACCAGTATCAAACCGGCGAATTCCTCAAAGGCTTCGTGTATCCCGGTCTGCTGGTTGGCGTTCTTGCTGCGCTCATTCTCGCTGAAGTGGACATCGGAGCCACTGTTCTCATCGCCGCCACAGCGGGTGCCATGATGTTTGTGGCCGGCACGGGGCTGCGTTACATCCTGCCCATCATCATTGTGGGGCTTGGAGGACTTACCGGCACCGTCATGCTTATCCCGAACCGCGTTGCCCGCATCATGGCATTCACTGATTTGGAGAAACACGCCGAGGGTGCCGGTCTCCAGCAACTTCAAGGCCTTATTGCACTTGGCTCGGGTGGCGTTTCGGGACTCGGACTCGGCAACGGCCGGCAGAAAATGCTCTATCTTCCCGAAGCGCACACCGACTTTATTTTCCCCATGATCGGCGAGGAACTCGGACTCCGCATCACCCTGCTCATCGTCTTCGCCTTTATCCTCCTCGTGGTCTGCGGCATTTATATTGCAATCAACGCCCGCAACCGCTTCGGCATGCTCATGGGTGTCGGCGTCATCACTGCCATCTCCATTCAAGCTGCGGTGAATATCGGCGTCACAACTGCGCTCCTTCCAAACAAAGGCCTGCCCCTCCCGTTTA
>JBGTCP010000364.1:0-10392 GCA_041748815.1 Chthoniobacterales bacterium | reverse complement strand
CGTACCACGCTTAATCCAGATTCTCATCGCTCAACATCTGCTGTCACGGGCGTGACAAAAATTGTACCGCCGTTCGCTATGGCAACTCGTTCCCCGATGGTTATTCGGGGCGACAGCACCAGCAGCCGGCTGAAATGCCATTTGCGAGGACGTCATCGCCGGATGATATCACTCCGCATGTAAACTTGCTTTCCCTGCAGCTTCAATAAGGGCCTGTGCAATCAATATCCTATCCAGCTCAACTCCGATCAGCACAGCACAGGGCGGAAAAACGGGCTCCTGCTGAAGCTCGTGCAGAGTCGCCTCGCTGCGAAATTTATCAACCCTCTGGAATTGAAACCACCGATCTGGTGCATTGGTGAGCCGCACGACTCCCTTCGCGCGCAGCACATTGGAGGGCAGGCTTCTCAACCATCGCTGCAAATGCTCCTCCGACATCGGGTTTGGCAGGTCCATGTGCAGTCCAACAAAAGCATGCGAGAGATGGTGTTTTGCATGGCCGTCATGGTTCTCATGTGAGTCGTGAGCGTGACTGCACGGCGCGTAGTGACTTAGCTGAGGCTGCATCACTTGCATCGACCAGTTTTTCGAGTTCCAGAGCAATCGACTCCGACTTGACGCTTTGCGCTTTTGAATTGAACCACTCGATATCAGCCTTCACCCCGGCGGTTCGCTTTTTCGTCTCCGATTCCTCCCGCGTGTAAAGAACATGACTGGCCGTCTCAACCTGAAGCCGCTCGAGTTCATCGTGCCAATGGCGTTTCTGCCAGCGTTTAAGATCCACGACCGACACTTGCAGCACCGGATCAAAACGCCCGCACAATTCCGGGCAGACCAGCAGATGCTCGATGAGTGACGTCGGATCGGAAGTGCCATTGACTTCGATCAACACGATCTGCCGGTCGGCGGGCGGTAACTCCAAGAGCACATTGAGCAGTTCGTTCAGGGAGTCGCAGCAGATACAGTTGCCACTGATCGGGGTGACAGTGCGTCCCTCTTTTTTGAGAGAAGACGCATCGACGCGGGCATTGGCGTAGTCGTTGATGATCACGCACGGCTCCAGCCCGCGTGCTTCCAAGAGAGGTAGCAACTCGCGCAGGAAGGTGGTTTTGCCAGCGCCCAAAAAACCAACGATAAGAACAAGCGGCACAGGTTTCATGAGAGTGCAAGCCGAGATGCGAAAGGACGGATCATATAGCAGCAGAGCAGCACTAGCACATTGCACATGACGATGGCAGGCCCTGAAGGCAGGTCGAGTTGGATGGAAGTCCAGACCCCAAGTAGGGGTGCGAACAAGCCAACGATCATGGATGTCACAAGAAGCGTGCGGAAATTTCCGCTCAACAATTTGGCGGCAGCCGCAGGAATCACGATCAAGGCACTCAGTAAAAGCGCGCCAAGCATTTTGAGGCAGACCACCACTGTAGCAGCGACCAGTAACGCGAAAAGATAGTGTAAAATGGCGCTTTTTACCCGCTGAGCGTGAGCCAACTCCGGACTGAGGGTCATGAGCGTGTAGCTGCGCATTTGGCTGATGAGGAAGCCCCCTGCCACAAGAGCAAGCGTACCTTGCCGGAGCAAATCCTGCGGACCGTTTGCATAGATGCTGCCAAAGAGAATGCCATCCAGAAGCCGGTAGTTGCCCAGCATGGAAATCACGATGACGCCGAACGCGACACAGCCGGTGAAGGAAAAGGCAATCACCGTATCGGGAGCCAAGGTGCCATTGCGGCTCAACCAGGCCATCGCTCCGGCCAGCAAAAGGCTGAATGCCAACACGACCAACATGGGATCCATCTGCAGACCGAATTTCTCTTCCATCAGAAATCCAAGAGCCACACCGGCAATGGCGGAGTGGGCGAGAGCATCGCTGAAAAAAGCCATGCCGCGCAAGGTGACAAACACGCCAAGCAATGCGCAGAGCGGGCCCAGAATCATGGCCGACAGGATCGCATAGCGCATGAACTCGTAAGACCAAACATCACTCAAGCTCATACCGCTCTCCGGTCCAACCCGAAGCTGCCGGCCTTGGGGTAAAAGGAATCGCCGTAGGTCTCTTCGAGGTGATGTTCGCTGAGCATTTCCTCTGGGGAGCCCAAGCCACACAAGGTGCCGTTGAGGCAGGCCACGCGGCTGGCGAGATGGCTGACCCAGTGGAGATCGTGGGAAACAAAGACGAGCGTGAGTCCGCACTCGCGATGCAGCGAGAGCAGCAGCGTTTGCAAGGACGCCGCCCCGCGTCGGTCAATACTGGATGCCGGCTCATCAAGGATCAGAAGCCTGGGATTTTGCAGCAGGGCCGCGGCGATCAGCACGCGTTGGAGCTCACCACCGGAGAGTGCGCCGAGTTTCTTTCTCGCGAGGATGGCGGCATCGACTTGCTCGAGGGAGGCCATGATCATGGGCTTTTTGCTGGCAGGCACTCCTCCGAACCACCCGGAACTGCCGGGCGCGGCCACGGCCATGAATTCTTCCACGGAAATCGGAAAGCTCGCGTCGAAGTGAAGGCGCTGGGGCACGTAGCCAATGGTCGGAGGCGGCTGCGATAAGTGGACGCTTCCTTCAGTGAGCGGCACCATGCCCAGGAGGGATTTGAGCAGCGTGCTCTTTCCCGCACCATTGGGGCCGATCAACGCGAGACGATCCCCTTCGCGGATGGTAAGATCGATGCCTCGCAGCGCCCATTGGGAGCCGTAGCGAACACCCACGGCGTCCAGCTTCACGAGGGCGCCCCGGCCATCTTCCAACTCAGTGTGCGGTAATGGAGAGACGGCAATCATTCCGGCCCGGTAGGCTTGAAGGCATCCTGCAAGGCTTTAAGATTCGAGCGCATCCGGTCGAGGTAGGCGGTGGGCGCGCCTTCGCCGACTTCCAGCGTATCGAGCTGCGAGACACGTGCTCCGGTCTGCGCGGCGATTTTTAGGAGCAATTCTGGCGCGTAGCTTTCCTCGGCAAAGAGCACTCCGACTTTCAATTCCTTGATGCGATCCACCAAATTGGCCAATGCCTTGGGAGTAGGATCTTTTTCTGGAAACTCAGAAATGCTTCCCACGTAGCGAAGTTGATAGCGGTCTGCAAGGTAGGGGAAAGCATCGTGGAAGGTGACGAGATTTTTGTTCGGCAAAGGAATTAGCGTGGATCGGAAGTCGGCATCCAGAGCGCTCAGTTTTTCCATATATGCAGCAGCATTGGCGGCGTAGAGTTCGGCGTTTGCGGGGTCCGCTTTTCGCAGGGCGGCGAGAATGGTCTGCGCTTGTTGGCTGGCGATCACGGGGTCGAGCCAAGTATGTGGATTCATTCCATCGTCGTGAGCATGGCCATGCCAATGTCTGAGGGAATCCTTGGAGCCCTCGGCAATAACATCCGGGCTTGGGAGGAGCTTGATTCCTTTGGAAGTATCGACCACGACGAGGTTTTTATTGCCTGCGCGCTTGATGAGTTCATCCATCCAATCCTCGATGCCCGCTCCGTTGATGATGAGCAGATCGGCATCGGCCAGGCGACGCACGGCGGAGGGGGAAAGCTGGAAATCGTGCGGCCCGGTTTCTTGATTAAGAAGCTGCTCGACCTTGGCTGCGTCGCCCGCGATGGCGGAGGTGTGGGCCTGGATAGGCAGGAAACTGGTCAGCACGTGGAGTTGTTTTGAGGTGGTGTCCTCCTGTGCTCGTAAAGCAGACACGGGCAAAACCATGAGTGCGGCAAGGGCGAAAAAAATTAGCTTACTGCGGATCATAGGGTGTTAGATTTCGGAGTTGTTTTGAGATTTGCTTTTCGCGGTTAAGTCCCAGATGGCAATGTTTCCTGCTTCATCACCCGTGGCGAAGCTGTTCATAATTGGACTCAGAGCGATGCTGGTGAGCCCGTGCGGATTCTCCAGCAGCAATGCGGGTTGGTCGCTCTCGTGAGTTTTCCAAAGCAACACGAGTCCATCCCGTCCCGCAGAAAACAAAATGCCCCCATCACCCACAAAATCCAGCGCGGTCACCTCTCCCTCATGAGCGTCGAGTTGGACCGGGGTTGCTCCATCGGGGCCGCGTTTTCCGGCACAAGGCCAGACCGTGATGAGCCTGCCGCCCGCGACCGCCAGCCACTCGCCCCGGCCCTGCCATGCCATAGCTTTGACTTTGCTTTCGAAGCCCTGAATATGCAGTGGGATTTCGGTGGCCACTTCATACAAGTGAACGCCCGGTGTGTGATCTCCGGTCACGACCCAGCGCGCATCGGGACTCCACGAAACACTCAGACTGGCTCCACCCCAATCAAAGAAGCCAAATTCTTCTTGGGTTCCGATCCGCCAAAGCCGAAGTCCGCCGTCACAAACAACCGCCAGTTCATCCGTGGCTGCGGGATTCCACACCAGATCGCTGATGGTGCTTTTGTGGTTGGGGAATTGTGCGCGCACCTCGCCGTTGGAAGCGTCGAGCACGACGACCGATCTCCCGGCACCGACTGCGAGGAGCGTGCCATCGGGATTCCATGCCAGCCGCTCCGCCCATCCGCGCACCCTGGTCTCGAAGGACCGGAATGCCGTGGTGAAAGGAGGCTGATAAAGGTGGATGAATCCGTCCTGCCCGTAGGTGGCAAGAATTGGTCGATACGGATGCCAGACTGAAGAACCATTTCCGCCGCGGTGTGGTGGGAGATGCGCGGTGATCGAAGATTGAGGCTCCAGCACGGCGATCCGTCCTTCGCTGGGCAGGGCGGCCAGGTATTGGCCACACCGCGACCACGTCACAGACAAAGCCTGCTCATCCAACAAAGCCTCCGCACGAAGAGCTACCAATGCTTTCCGCTGCATCAGGCCAGGCATTTGGAAAAGCTCTCGTTGAGTGCCTCGCGGTTAAGATTGCGCCCAATAAAGACAAGGCTCGTCTTGCGCTTGCGGTCGCCCCACGGTCCGCCGTCCTGCGAATCAAGCAACATGTGAACACCCTGAAACACCACCCGGTCCGGATTTCCGCGCATTGCGAATACGCCCTTCATGCGGAAGATGTCCTGGCCTTGTTCACGCAGCAGCCGGGAGATCCATTCCTGAAGTCGTTTCCCATCGCAGTCGCGATCCGACTCGATGCCGACGCTGGTCACCGTGTCGTCGTGCTCGTGATCCGGTTTGTAAGCGACTGATGATTGAGCCTTCAAAGCTTTGCCGTGATGCTCAAGTTGCAAGCCGAGTTCCTCGGGATAATGCTGGGTGAAAACCGCCCGCCATCCCGCTGGAGAAGGCGCCACCGGCCATGTCATGGGGTTTTCTGAAAGCAAAAGATCGACCACGCCGTCAGCGCCGACAGCGCCGACTTCCCCGCCACTCGCCTTGCTCTCGACATCGGTGGATGAAAAACGCCGGACGGCTATCTCCCGGGCTTGGGCGAACGCGGCCCCGCTCACTTCGGTGACCGGGACCACCGCCATCTTCATAGACGGATCGGGGTTCTTATCAGCCGTCCAAACAAGGCCTTCTCCGGGCCACTCAAAAATCCCACCCCACTCGAAAGGATATTCCGGCTCCAGAAACCGGGGGTCCATCTGCATGGCGTGGTCGAGATTGAAGCCGCCGACCTCCAGGATTTTGTCGATCGCGATGTCCGCATTGACCGTGCGGTGCAGGCGTGCCATCCCGTTCATGGCTTTGATGCGTGCTTCCAGTTGATTCAGGTCGGGGCATTCCATCAGGTCGCATTTATTCAGGAGAATCACATCGGCGAATGCGATCTGCTCGCGGGCCTCGTCGGAATCTTCGAGGTGCTCGTGAATATGCCGGGCATCCACCAGGGTCACGACTGCGTTGATGAACATTTCCTCTTTCACATCGTCATCGACAAAAAAGGTCTGCACCACCGGGCCCGGGTCCGCAAGGCCGGTCGTCTCGATCAAGATGTGGTCAAATTTGTCGCGCCGCTTGAGCAGGTTGCCAAGAATGCGAATCAGATCGCCACGCACCGTGCAGCAAATGCAGCCGTTGTTCATCTCAAAGATTTCTTCCTCGGCGTTGATGACCAGTTCGTGATCAATGCCCACTTCTCCGAATTCATTCTCGATCACGGCAATGCGTTTGCCGTGCTGTTCAGTGAGCAGTCGGTTCATGAGCGTGGTTTTGCCAGCACCGAGAAAGCCGGTGAGCACAGTGACGGGAATTTTAGCGTTTTTCATTATTGGGATATGGTTGGGAGTGAGAGTTGGATTGGGTTCGGTGCGCCGCTATAAACGACTATTAGATCGAAACACTTGGCGTCCCTGCAAAAATGAACGACCGCTTGGTGTCGAAGAGATCAGGCCATAACCGCTTCGTCCGATTCTGGCTTGTCACGAGAGTCGATCCATTCGGGGAATGGATCACGGAATTTTTTCCAAGTTTCCAGCCCCATGGCGAGTTCACGGTCGTCAAGCAGGCATTTTTTGAGTGCTTCCAGCATCTCATCCTTAGGCAGGCTTTGGCCGATGTAGACAAGCTGCTGTCGGCGGTCGCCATAGGGCTCCTGCCAGTCCTTCATAATACTCTGTGTGCTTTCGCGTTCTTCAGGCCAATGCGATTTGGGAGCGGTGGCCCACCAAAAACCCACCGGCTGATATTCGGCGCTGCCTCCTGCCTGGCTCCACATGCCTATCATGTCATGGCGACTGGCCAACCAGAAATAACCCTTCGAGCGGAGAAGCCCATCCCAATCGGTGTGGATGAAGTCCCAAAATCGTTTGGGGTGGAAAGGACGACGGGCATGAAAGACAAAACTCGCTATACCATACTCCTCGGTTTCGGGAGTATGAATGCCATTCAATTCCTGAATCCAGCGCGCCGAAGTCTGCACTTTCTCCATGTCAAAAAGCCCGGTGTCGAGCACCTCATCAAGTGGCACTCTACTGCGTTCGGTTTCAAAGATTCTGGCATTTGGGTTCAGGGCTTTGAGCGTGCCGAGCAATTCGCAGCGTTCCTCTGCGGAGACAAGATCGGTTTTGTTGACGAGAAGCACGTTAGCAAATTCCACCTGATCGACAAAGAGGTCGGCCACGGTGCGCTCGTCTTCGTCGTTCATCGCCTCTCCGCGTTCTTGTAAACTTTGAGCCTCACGATATTGCTCAAGAAAATGCGCCGCATCCACGACAGTGACCATGGTGTCGAGACGGGTGAGATCACCAAGGCTGCGACCCTCTTCGTCAGCAAAAGTAAAGGTCTGGGCCACGGGCAAAGGCTCGGACACGCCGGTGGATTCGATGAGCAAGTAATCAAAACGCCCTTCGGTTGCCAGCCGCGACACTTCTTTTAGGAGATCATCGCGCAAGGTGCAACAAATGCAGCCATTGGTCATTTCCACGAGCTTCTCTTCGGTGCGGGAAAGTTCGGCACCTCCATCGCGAACAAGGTCCACATCGATGTTGACCTCGCTCATGTCATTCACGATCACCGCCACGCGACGGCCTTCGCGGTTGTTGAGAATATGATTGAGCAGCGTGGTTTTGCCCGCGCCAAGAAATCCAGAGAGGACGGTGACAGGGAGTTTTTTGATATCGTGCATAAGATGACGGATTATTGAGTTAACAGTTGCAGGAGTCGGAAAAATCAATGGTTAGCCGGAGGCGGTGGTCTTTGGAATATCGAACGGGTGCACTGCGATGCACCAGGCCATCGCTGTAGCCGTGCCCTTCCCAGGGCCTCCCTTTGAAAATGAGCACATGCCACGCCGGCACGGTGCGGATGGTGTCAGGAACCGGAACAATTGCGGCGTTTGCCTCAGTGATGCTGCGTCCCATTAAGCCGAGCTGATTCCGCCGCACATCTTCCTCTTCCACCCACTGAGTGCCGGGTCCCGCGTAGGTGCAAAGCAGGCGGATCGGCAGCGTGTCCACATGGAAAAGCGCGCATCCGTCGTCCTCAACCCGCTCGAAGCGCAGTCGTAGGTGTTTCCGTCCGGTGAGGTCTGCAAATCTTTGAGCCAGCGCCGCCCAATCTTCAGCCAATGCTTTCAACGAGTGGACGACCGTTCCAGATGCACCGGGGCAATGTGCAAGCAGTTCGCGAGTCAGATGCCCGGCGTCGACCTCAGAGGAATCAATCCGCACAGAATTCTCCGCCGGGAGCAAGAAAGTAAGGGCTGGCTCCAACGCTTGAATAAACCGGCGCTCCCAAATGGCAAGATTCACTGCCTCGCAACCGATTTCGGATAAAACATCAGGTTCCGGCCCACTTGTCCAACGGGTTTCAATAAGGGTTTCAAGAGCTGGCATAGATTAACGACAAAGTGGAATTTGATAGCAGACTCTCAATATATGAGACTTGACTCTCAAATGTCAACGCTGATATTTTTGTGTGAGTGAGTTATCAAACACGCCAACGTGAAGCAGTGCTGCAGGTCCTGAGGGAAGAAGCGCAGCCACTTTCTGCGCAGGCGGTTTTGGACCGTGCAGGACCGATCTGTCCTGGCATAGGAGCAGCCACGGTTTTCCGCACTCTCAAGCAAGCAGTGGAGTCCGGCGAGGTTGTAAAGGTGGAGCTTCCGGGGCTGGCACCGCACTACGAATTGGCATCGAGCCATCACCACCATTTTTTTGTGTGCGAAAGCTGTGAGCAGATTCTCCCTCTACAAGGCTGTGTGAACGGACTCCCCAAGCTTCTCCCATCCGGCAGTCGCATGAGTCACCACGAAATTGTCATTTTCGGCGAGTGCTCAACCTGCGTAGCGGATTAAGCTGCTGCTGGTTCTGTGCTGATTACTGGAGCTGATCGACCTAAAGCCATCCACAGCGCAGCCGGCATAAGGAAAACTTCCGCTCTCTTGACATAGGAGCCGGGTGGTTTTGGGGGACAGGAGAACAAGATGAGCAGGAGAACAGGAGTGGGCTATTTAAATTCCTCGGACGGCCATTGAGGTACTCTCAGGCTGTGTGTAGTACGTACATTTGTGACCAAGATATTTAAATACAAGGCTTTCTGGATCAGCTTGCTAGCCTTGGCGGCAACAATCGTTTTACTGCCAATGTACACGAGAACCTCCGAGCGGAGTCCATCGATCCGGCTACTTTCTGTCGCCAAGCAGGTTCATCTTGCTCTGAGGTTTTACGACGAAGCACAAGGCAACGTGCCGGAATCACTGCAGGACCTCGTGTCTCCGGAGATCCTTCCAGCCGGGGATTTGCTTCGCTATCCCAACCAGGAAGACTTCAGCAATCTCGATGAACCAATGTCCCAATGGTCTTTGGAGTGGCAATACTTCCCGGAAAAATTCGGATCACCGAAAGATCCGGTGATCGTGGCCCCACTGCCGCACTGGAGCAAAAATGCCCTTGGATTGAAATCGAAGCCACAGAGGATCGTGGTTTTCGGCGACGGGGCAGGAGTCCTCATGCAAGAAGAAGAGTTTCTCGCCAAATTCGGCGGATTGCTCACAGAAAGGCAGCCATGAGCGGAAGTAAAACTGAGACTAGAACAAAGACCAGTAAGGAGCACGTCACAACATACATGCAGAGCATTGGTGCCCGGAAGCTCTCACAAAAACTCGTTGCAGCTGGATGAGCAATGTTCAGATAACGTCGATCCCATAGATAGCGATAAGTCCCGAAGGCTTCTATCAAGCTGCCATCTGACAAACCTGTCGGCCGATTCATGTCGATCCATATCTCGGTAAACTCCCGACGTAGTCTCCGCAAAAAAAGTGAATGCAGACCTGAGCTGATGATCAATGAGCCCGCAAACACAGCAAACGATAGCCAGAACAGGTCCATTTTGATTTTCCTTCACATGATCGCCATGCAAAAGCCTGCGACAATGATTAGTCCCATCAAGAGACAAAACAAAGCGGTGGGAGTTTTCTGGCTGAGGGAATAGGCGGAAAGACCGGCGCGAATCTGAGTAATTCCACCGCGCGCATTACTGATGACGATAACGAGTGTGGGCAACAAAGCAGTCACGCCCAGCATCAGCCCGAATCCCCGCCAATCGTGCGCATCCACGACCCCTCCAAAGTAGAGTATTAGTCCAGAGACGGCTCCAATGCCTGCTCCGATATTGGCGGATCGGATAACATTGGATTGACTTTTCAGCAGTCTCTTCTGTCGGGTCTCATCGTTGGCGTGCGGCAGCCACTCTGCCCACATAACGGCAAGCCGTTTTCCGATTATTGCGCCGATCAGTCCGGAAATTATAGGTCTGATTAAGTCGAAATTCATATTAGCTTCGCGTCAGTGCAGGCTACTGAGTTCGCGTTTCACGAGATTTGCAGGAAGGCAGGGATGGGGAACGAACTATCACTTTAAACAGTTCGCACTTCCAGCAAATGAACTGAAGCAGGATGAGTAAGGGCAGGCAGGATGCGAAGAAGATGAGGCTGTTTTTGCTCTGCCAGGTTTGACTTTCTTCCATGAGGATTCCGAAACCAGCGATGGCCAAGCCAAGGACAGCAAAGACAG
>JBGTCP010000363.1:0-3130 GCA_041748815.1 Chthoniobacterales bacterium | reverse complement strand
CATCGGTTTGATCGCTCTTGCGCACGTTCGCGTAGATTGCACGGAGCTTACGGGGATTGGCGATGAGCACTTCGTGGCCGAGGTCGCTCAGAAAGCGGCTGATCCACGGACTGTGTGAGCCGACCTCCATTGCAATGCGGGCTTTAGGATGCTTGCGCGAGAGGCGGCGCGAGGATTCGCGGTGGTTGGTGATTGTGCGTTCATCGATGATCGAACCATTCTGGTCCAGAGCGCAAATCGAATGATGTTTATCCCCTAGGTCGAGGCCGATAGTGATGGATGGTAATGTGTGTGTCATGGCAGCGTGATTTTATCACAGGGCTCAAGAGTCGCCCGCTGCCTGCTCATCTAATCTTGTTGGGCTTTTTATTCCGAGGTTCTCTGGAAAACAACCGGCAATGTGGCGTCCCCAATCGAGTAAATCACCATGTTCCCAATATGGAAAATATAGCGGGAACTGCCGACTGCGTTGTCTAGAATTACTTCGTTTGGTGATATCACTTCCGACACTGTATATTGGTTGCTTAGTTTGCTTCCGTCTCTTTCAAGAACTATTTCGGTCTCGGATATTGATATCTCTGCACCCTTAAATCCATCAGCGAGTTGAACTACGGATCGGACCTCTTCCGAAGGTAGTCCCATTTTCTCGGCGTATTGCACACTTGCTTGGGGGTCGACTGTCCAGCTTCCAATCCACCATTCAGGCTTTTTCGTGCAACTGCAGAGTAGGAGGCAACTAACGCCTACAATTAATAACGGCTTTATCGGATTCATATTTCTTGCCCAACGTTAGAGTGGATGCACCGGCGGTGGCGAGTCTGAATTCAAAGAAGGACGTTATCGCCGGTTGCATCTCACGACTTGTTGGCATTGTCTTCGTTCTTTGTTGTGTCTCGCACATAAGCCCGGCCGTATAACTTACGCGGATCGGTGCCGACTCGTCCTGTGAGCGATTCAACCTCGATATCCTGCTCCCGAATGAACAGAATCAACGAAACGAAAAGGCTGATTGCAGCGGGAATGAAGGCATAGAACAGAACCGTCCCGATTGAGCTGACCGACACGATCACGAAGATCATTGTAATGATGAGCGCGATACACGCCTTGACCTTGACTCGATAAAGTCGAGTTCCCCGCCAGCCTCCCCCGGCAACGATCTGCGATGTGGTCTTCATATTCTCTGCCAACGAGTCTGTCGAAAAACCCAGTTCAAGAAACGGTTATTGGCGCAGACTGCATTTTGGGTGTGGTTGAAAGTTAATCTGCGGATATTGGTTAAAAGCTGTTTGCGGGGCTGCTGTTTGCGGCGTTTTGGCCATTCAGGCGGGCTAATGGGTCGATATAGTTCATCTACGCCTTAATTTTGCGACCATCCGTATCTTGCGATCTTTTCCAGGTTGTGGACCATGCAATAAAGCCTCCATTGCGTGTTCACCTTTTCGCTGCCGCGAAGTGTCGAGCGGTTCATGCCTTTTTGCGCTGCCATATTTGCAAATACAGGTTCTACTATGCCGAGTCTTCGACTGTAAATCTTGCGTCCTTCCACCGTGTCGATCTTTTCTTTCATCGTACTGGTGAGGGTTTCGGTCACCCGCCCATTAAATAAGCGCACTTGCCTTGGGGTGTTTTGATCGGGGTTTCTCAGGCATCGGGTTCTTAATTCACAGTGGTCGCAATCCCGCTTGTTTGCCCGAAAGTCGCTCACGCAGCTGCCATCAGAGATGGTCATGTTTTTCCCGTTGCTGTAAAGGCGTTTGCCCGCCGGACAGATGAGCTTTCTGCTTTCCTCATCGTACTTGAATGCGTCCGGACCGAAGCATTTGCGTTTGCTTTTGTAATCTTGTTTTCGCTTGTCAGTGGCCCTGCGGTATCTGGCGGCTTCTGCAAATCTCGGGTCGCGTTTGCGGAACTGTGGATCGGGGATGTAAGCATCGACTCCTGCCTCCCGGCAGGCCTCCAAATTGCGGACGCTGAAGTAACCGGTGTCGGCACTCACGATGGCATCCTTGAGGGGTTCCTCTCCTCGTCCTGCGACTTCCAGATTTTGTTTGGCTCCTGTAAGCATGGCTTCGGCGAGCGCTCCGTCATCGCCTTCACCAAAGGCTTCGCCGTGCACGATGACCTGGTGCAACTCATCGACCATGGCGTTGGCGTTGTAACCTTGGACGATCCCGTGGCTGCTTTTCATCTTCGCGGATTCCGGGTCGGTGATGTTGCTTTGGATCTCCTTGTCACGCCTGCCGATGCGTGGTGGATTTTCGGCCAGGAAGCGTTCGATTTTTGTGGCGTGTTTGACCAGGCGCTCCTGGCGTTTAACCACTGCTTCGGGGGTTTCAATATTTGCCCGGTCATTGCGCTGGTGCTCTTGGATGCTTTCGCGAACCAGTTTCTCGAGCGTTTCCTTTTTCTTGGTCAGATCCGCATGGGTGCCGCTCCATTCCTTCGAGGCGTTGGTGGTGAGTTTGTAGCCATCGATGCTGAAGTGTGTGCCGCTTAAAAGTCCCTCTTCCTCGCAAACAAGCAGGACCTGGGCGAAGAGTGCGCTGATGCGTTCTGCACCCATGCCGGAGACGAACCGGGCAATCGTGCTATGGTCGGGAGTTTGCCCACAGGTCATTGCGATAAAGAGGATGTTGTCCTTACACGCTGCCTCCAGCTTGCGCGAGGTGAGCTTTGCCCGGGAATAGCCGAGAAGGATGACCTTGAGCAAGATCTTGGGATCGTATGCGGGACGACCTTGATAGTCGTTGCAATACTCAACATCAAAAGCGCTCAGATCGAGACGCTCTTCGACGATATAGTGGATGGTGTATTCGAGGGTTCCGGGCTCAAGCTGATCGCTGAGCACAACCGGAATCATGGTGGATTGATTGTAATCGTAAGCTTTATAGCGGGCCATGGCGATTGGTGCGGTTTACTACCCGCAGAGCCTACTTGGCTCGAGCATCCGGAGCCAGACCAAAATCAAAAAATAGGGGGTTTTTCGACAGTCTCAACGTTCGTGGTCAGTCGCGCCGCGTAGCGGCGTTGACTGCACCACCTTGTTGGCTCTTTTCTTCTTCTGGCCACGTTACAAAAGTGTCAAAACCCCAGAGTCCTTGAACACTCTCTCTGGAATCATGCCTCGTCC
>JBGTCP010000362.1:0-3658 GCA_041748815.1 Chthoniobacterales bacterium | reverse complement strand
CTGGATCCGGTGTCCCGACTGGACGTCAGTTGGCTGCAGGACAGTTTACTCTCCCCGGTGCTCGGGATCGAGGACCCACGCACCAGTCAACGGATTGAGTTTGTGGGAGGCATCCGCGGCACAGGAGAGTTGGAACAGCGGGTCAACTCCGGCCGCGACGCCGCGGCCTTCTCCATGTTCCCGACCACCGTCGACCAGCTCATGGAAATCGCAGACGCAGGCCAGATCATGCCTCCCAAGAGTACCTGGTTCGAGCCGAAATTGCGCTCCGGGCTTTTTATCCATACTTTTGGAGAATAATAAAACTGCTGTAGGAATAATTCCAACCATTATGGGAATCAGAATTCCTATATTGACAAAAGTGAGCAAATGCGGCAATTTATGTCGTGCCAAGACCTACACACACTATACATAGCTCAGGGGAAGACTCTACTGGCGCTGATCTCCTAACAGTCAAGGAAACCTCCGAATACCTGAGAATTCCTCTGCCTACCGTGTACTATTTAGTCCAGCGCGGCCAGTTGCCTGCTGTGCAGATTGGCGGAAGATGGCGCATCAAGAAAAATTCCCTAGACCGGGATATTTTGCATAAGAATCAACCGTCAACCCCGCACATCCTGGTTGTGGATGACGATCCCGCTATCCAGGATCTTTTTGGAAAGCTCCTCAGCCGCCTCGGCCTGGAAAGTACCATCGTGGATAACGCCGCCGCTGCGCTCGCAGCCTTGAAGAAAGGCAAATTTGCATTGATGTTCCTCGATCTCCAATTGCCTGACATCACGGGCGATGAAGTGTTTGGCCACGCGCGTGAATTTGTGCCGGATCTCCCGGTGATCATCGTAACAGGCTATCCTGATAGCGATATGCTTGACCGCATCCTTCGCAAAGGTCCGGTGACCGTTCTCAAAAAGCCGCTCAATCTTGACCAGGTGTCCCAATCGCTCAAGCTCCACGGGATCGCTGTCAAAAATACCGAGCCGGACAAACAAACAGTCGCTTCCTGATTGCCAGGCAGGCTCAGGCGGGCCATCAAAAATCAAACACGCCGCGGATCGCGTCCCACCAGTCTTTTTCAGCGGAGAGTCGGGCGACATAAAACCCGAGCCAGACCGTGCCCGCAAATGCAAGGCCCATGAGGATGTAGCCCGCCGCAAGGACCAATCCGTCCCGCCGGATCCATCCCAAAGCCAAAAGCACAATGCAAGCCGCAGGGATGAGGTTGATCATCGGAGGTGGCAACATCAGGAGAAATCCGCAAAACGCAATCACGATGCCAAAGAAACGCTGGGCCCCTTTCCAGTGAATGAGAACACCCAGGCGCGGACGTGTCCACTTTTCCATCCAGCCGAGTAACCACGAGGTGAACTCCAGCACACGGCTCATCAGTTTTTGAGGAAAATGCGCCGCAGCCATCCGGCGCGGGATCCACGGAGTGCGCCCGAGAGCTAGACTCCACCCGGTCAGTAATACCACTATTCCGAAGGGCACTGAAACTCCCGGAATGGCCACAGGAATACAAAAGGGCAATGCCACCAAAAGCAGCATCGCAGCAAAACCACGCGTGCCCAATGCCTCCTTGAGCTCGCCCACTGTCAGAGATCGTTTCCGGCATTCCTCGCTCAGGCGGTGCAGCATGTCGGAAAGCGGTTCTCCTTCCTCCCAGGGAAATAGCTTCTCATATTTTACTTGGCCTGGAGGCGATTGCCTATCTACGTTGTTGTTGCACATGGAATCAGATATTCAAAAAGCCATTGAGACCGGCAAAATCACGCAGGAACAAGCACCAACATTGGAAAAACTTCAACCCGGAGCCTACTGCACTCATCGCAGCTGGGGATTCGGGCGCATCGCGGAATGGAATGTCCTGATCAATCAGATCACTATAGACTTCCAAACAAAAAAAGGCCACCAAATGCAGCTGGGCTACGCTGCAGAATCTCTCGATCCGCTCCCGGACGATCACATCCTCGCGCAGGTCGCATCCGACCCCGCTGCTGTGAAGAAGCAAGCCGCCACTGATCCGCTCGGAGTCGTGCGCACAATCCTTATTTCCTTCGGCGGAGCCGCAACTCAGGATAAAATCACCAGCGCCCTTGTTCCCCGTGCCATGTCCGATGCGGAATTCAAAAAATGGTGGCTCGAAGCCAAGAAGAAACTCAAGAAAGACGGCCACTTTTTAGTCCCCGCAAAACGCACCGAGCCCTTCGAACTCCGCGAAGACCCTGTCTCTCCCAGTGAGGAACTCCTCACAGCTTTCCGTTCCTCCAATCAGCTCAAGACACGCATCACTGCCCTCAATGAGATTCTGAAAAATCTCTCCACTTTCAAAGAAGAGCCTGAGCTCCTGAAAATTCTTGTCACCGAACTCGATGAACTTGTGGCGCAATCTCGCAAGCTGCACAAAACGGAATCCCTCGAACTCGCCATCGCCGCAGCCGAACTTCGTGAGGAAGTAAAAGGCATCGAGCCCCTCACAGACGAAACCATTTCCCTGCCCTCTCTGGTTTCCGAAATGAATGCCGACCTGGGCGAACTCCTTGAAGCAATGCCCGCCGCCAAGCAAAAGTATGTCCTCACCGCGCTCAAGGCCGCAGCAGGCGATGTCTGGGTGGACCGGGCGTTGAACCTCATGCGAAGCGGCAGCATCCGCATCAATGGTGAGATCGCCCGCACCCTCATGGATCAAGGCCACGAAGCGGAATTGCGCTCCGCACTGGACCGCTGGATCCGCGAGAGATCAATTTCCTCATCGACCCTTTATTGGCTATGTAAGGAGCGGAAGAAAAATTTTGGTGATCTCATTCAACCATCGTTGCTCAGTGCGATTCTGAGCAGTCTTGAGCGCGATCAGTTTGACGAAAAGCGCAGTAACAAACTCCAGGACTTTCTCAACGACGACAAGGACCTCATTCCCGATCTCGTGCGCGACGCGGACCGCGATACCGCCCGCGAAGTCATGCGCCGCATGTTGCTCAGTCCGGTATTTGAAGAGCTCACCAAGCGCTCGCTCCTCGCCCGCATCATCAAGCTGCACCCCTCCGTGGAAGATCTGCTCGAGGAGCAGCACGGTGAGCAACAACAAGGCTTCATCGTCTCCTGGAGCAGTCTGCGCACGAAAAAAAGTGAGCTTGAGGACCTCGTCAACAAACAGATCCCCGCGAACATTAAAGAAATTCAAATCGCCCGCGAATACGGCGATCTTCGCGAAAATTTCGAGTTCAAAGCAGCCAAAGAAACCCAGCGCGTGCTCGGCCGCCGCCGCGTGGAACTCGAACAGGACCTCTCCCGCGCCCGTGGCACCAACTTCGAAAATCCCGACACCTCGGTCGTTTCCATCGGCACCGTCGTCACCATCCAGCAGACCGGCGCAACCAACCCCGTGGAGTACACCATCCTCGGAGCATGGGACAGCGATCCGTCGAATAACATCATTTCCTACCTCACAGCCATCGGCCAGGCACTGCTCGGCAAAAAAATCGGAGAGGTCATCGATATTCCGGATGAGACCGGAAGCATTGAAATCAAAGTTCTGGAAATCAAAGCATGCGCCCCTGAACCCGAGCTTGAAGAGGTCACGGCCTGATTCATTTTCTCAAAAAACCAACCAACATTACTTATCCATTCTTATGTCATTAACGACCATCATTGATGTCCACGC
>JBGTCP010000361.1:0-13528 GCA_041748815.1 Chthoniobacterales bacterium | reverse complement strand
GAGTGGATGAAGCTGACTCCGAGCGCTCGAGTCGCTGGCCACGCACGAAGATTGCTGCCGAGGTGCTCAAGGGTTTTGAGCCGGATGCTTTTGATGGAGCCACGATGTGGATCAACCATGTGAGCCCTGGTGGCAACATCGCGATCATAGGTCCATTCCCTTCCGACATTCATCGTTATGATCCTGAGGAAGGCAGCTTGATGGTGCCGCTGACGCATCCCAATCGTTACCCGCAAATCCAGAGTCCGTTTTTTCTGGAGAACCTGCCACGGTTTCTTGACACCGATGGCGAGTGGACGTTCGTGCCTGATGGACGGAAATTATTTCTGCGATTGCCGGACGATGTAAACCCCGATGAGGCTTCCTTCGAGGTTGCGCGGCATGAAGTCACTCTGGACTTGGTTGGGGTGCAACAGGTGGAAGTTTCCGGACTGAATTTCACCGGTGGCAATGTGCCTGACTTGAATCGTTCGGCCCGTGGTGTGGAGAAAGAGGGGGAGTATTACAGTCGTCCAGGGAATGCTTCTCAGATGCCTGCGATACGGCTCACGGGTGATGTCCGGAATGTGAGGATCAGTCATGTGCGAATTCATGACTCCGCAGGTGCGGGCATTAACAATAATATCCAGGCGGAAAACGAACAGACGGCCGACGTGATAATCTCCGATAGCGAGTTAATCAACATCGACAATGACGGGATCTTTTTTGCTCAGAATGCGGGACCGACTTTGCCCAGCGGCCGGGTGGTCGGATTGAACGTTTTGCGGAACCGGCTCGAAAACATCGGGCTTCGCTGTAGTGCCGATCAGGGCGGACGTGGCATCAATGCCAGTGGATTGGAGATCGGTGAAATTGCGGGTAACGTGGTTCATCAAACCGCTGCCATGGGGATCAATGTTGTGGGAGGTCGCGGGCCGCTGAACCGCATTCAAATCCACGGCAATCAGGTTTCGCAGGGACTGATGCATAAAAATGATTTCGGCAATATTGAGTTCTGGGGGCATGGTCCGGCTTATATTTACAACAATCTTTCGATCGATCCGGTCGGATTTTTTGCAAACCTTGGGGCGTATCACAAAGGTGAGGCATTTTATTTTGATCACGGCATCAAGGCGTTTTTGTTTAACAATATTGGTTGGTCGAGGAATTGGCCGGAGGCCCGCCATGGGGTGTTGGGACAAAGTTTTTTCAAGGAGGTCCGCAATCGTTGGAACCAAGCCTTTCACAATACCGGTTACAACTTCCGCATTATGCAGGCCATGGAAGGAGTGCATGGTGAGCAGCAGCATTATTTGGCAAACCTGTTCATTCAGCGCCATGCCAGTACCACATTTTTTGACCACTGGGGTTTGAATGATGCCGCCGGGATCGGCTACGCGCGCAATGTGCTGGCAGGGCCTCACAAGGCGATTTTCTCCCGGGATCGCGGACTCGCCTTCCCCACAGTGGAAGAGTTTCAAAAACATCTCGACGGATTGGAGAATCAGGTGGCCACGGATGTGGCGGCATGGATCACGCCCGACATGCCGGTGATCGATCCGGAGGAGCGGGATTTTCGTCCCACGGATACTTCCGCAGCGATCGATCGCGGGGTGCGTGTTTTTGTTCCCTGGGGGCTCTACGGCAATGTGGGTGAATGGTTTTTCCGTCATCACCCACGGGATCCGAACACTGTGCTTGCCTACGACTTGTATGGCCAGTCGATGTATCGAGGGGGTGCTGTTCCGGAAAATATTTCGTCGAACGAGTTGGTCGGTGAGGGATTCACTGCCGAAGATTATGTGTCCGGGATTCTGGAGGATTGGAACCACGGTGCGTTGGTGTTTGATGGCAGTAAATCCCTGCACATTCCACACGAGCGCCTTTCGCGCGAGATCTCCATCGATAAGGAGACTCCCGCTACGGACGGAGCCAAGCGCGAAACAGTGCGCATGCAGGATAATAATTTTCTCTTCGAGGTGGTGTTCCGGCACGACACTGGGGATGCAGGGGTAATCGCCGGAAAATGGGGCGACAAATCCGGGTACCAATTTGGGATCAATGAACACGGTGCTCTCACCCTTCGCCTGCGTGGTGAGGATGGAAGTTCGTCGGTGCACATTGCCGGTGCGCCTGTTGAGAAGGGCATTTGGCACCATGCCATTGCGGAGGTGAATCGCGAGGCGGCGAAAGTTACGTTCTATCTCAACGGCAAGGATGTGAGTGCAACAATCGAAGGCACAATGCCTGCATCCGGCGTGTCCCTCGACAACGAGGCAAATTTTGTGGTCGGAAACGGATTCCGTGGAGCACTGGATTACCTTCGCATAAGCCGGGGCACGTTGGCCGATGCACGCACGGATATTGACGAATTGATGCAGTGGCAATTTCATGGCCCACAGTCTCGCGACATCACTGGACGTCCGCCGGTCGGTGAAAGGCGCGACGTGGGCGCCATCGAGCATCCGACCGTCACCGGTCAGCAGGATATCCCTGACATGCCGCTGGTTCAACCAACGGAGAGCGTGGATGAAAATATAAGGTTGTTGGCAGTCCCCTGGAAGGCTCGTCTGATTCAGGAACTGGAGGCCGTGCCCCGACCTCAGGAAGGCCACGTCGATCCGGGCGTATCGGATGAGGCGCTCAAAGCCGCGCAGCCGGATAACGATGTTTCCGACTGGGCGGAATACGATCCGGGCCGGGAGCAAATGTGGCCGGGCTTTTTGGAAGTGGATGGCGAAGCCGTTTTTCGTTATGAATTCGACGTCCCTGCCGAATGGGTGGGTCAGGACCTGGAGTTGTCGCTTGGTCCCGTGGACGATTTTGACGACACTTACTGGAATGGCGAACTGGTTGGCAGCACCACCATCGACACGCCCGCCTTCTGGCAACATCCAAGGCTCTACAGCATCCCCGGCGACCAGGTCGAAGCCGGACGTGCTGTCATTGCAGTGCGCGTCTTTGACCGCTACGGCGCAGGTGGATTGAACTCGTTGCCTGAAGAGAGATTTGTTCGTCTTAAGCCCACATCCGAAGGTGATGGTGTGATCGAGGGCGAGGACGGCTGGCTGAGTGGCCCCAACCGGAATGTGGTTCCTTTCAATTGGGGCTCCATTTCAGTGCCGCGCAGCGCCAAACCGGGTGAGTCCGTTACTGTGCAAATCAGCTTTGGAGTGGAGACATTCCAGACAACACCGGATCCCATCAATCTATTCGCCGCGATTGGAATCAGCGCTGACCAATCGCGTTTGATTGAGGTTGGGCCGCAACGCGTGACCCAGATGGATCCCGGGCCTTATTCCTTCACGTTTAATTTTCCTGATGCCGGCGATGTAGCGGAAGTTATCTGCGTGTTTCATGCCACCCCTGGCGATGCAAAGGAAAAGCCACTTCTTTCAGGCGAAGCGAAAATTCAGGCAGCTGGAAACCGGGAATAATGCGCGCCCTTTTGATTCATCCGATCTTCACAGGTCTGGTCACACTTGCAGTTTTGGCGGCAACATGCCTGGCTGAGAAAGTAACTGCCGATCCCATCCATGTGGTTTTTACTTACATGGATGATCCGTCCACGACTCTGACGGTGAATTGGCAGAGCAAAGGTTCCACGGCAGGTGAAGCGGTGGTTTACTATGATACCGAATCCAAGAATGGAGATCCCGGGGCTTACGCACATCGCGCAAAAGGGCAGGTTTTACAAATTCCGGGATTGGCGGATCGTCACATTTATCGGGTGACACTGAAGGACCTCACTCCGGGCACTGATTATTACCTGGTGTCGGGCAGCGCGGCGTCGGGAGTTTCGCCTGAACTCAAGGTGCGGACCATACGCGACGACGAATCAACACTGCGTTTTGTGAATGGAGGAGACAATGGCACGAGCGAGGATGCGCGCATTATGTTTGGGCACGCAGCGCGGCAGAATCCGGATTTCGCGGTGATTGGTGGAGATATGGCGTATGCCGATGGACGTTTGGAGAATCTTCATCTCTGGGACACTTGGTTCAAATATTACACAGAGGAAATGGTAACCGGGGATGGGCGCAGCATCCCGATGGTGCTGGCGATCGGCAACCACGAGGTGCGCGGAAACTATGGAAAAACGCGTGAGGAAGCGCCCTTTTTCTTTGGGTTCTTCGGTCAGGATCCCGATGAGAAGAGTTACTTCACCCGCAAGTTTGGGAAAAACCTGGTGCTCATAATTCTGGATACCAATCATGCTGCTTCACATGAGTCACAAGTGGACTGGCTGCGGGAGCAACTCGAGGCTCATAAGGATGTGAAGTACAAAGTGGCTACGTATCACATCCCGCTTTACCCGAGCCATCGGGAATTCGGCCACCGCTTCTCGGAAACCGGGCGGAAGCTGTGGGGGCCTCTATTCGACGAATACGGGCTTACCGTCGGATTTGAGAATCATGATCACTCCTTTAAGCGAACCCATCTCATCAAAGGAAACGAAGTCGCTCAGGAGGGCACGCTTTATCTCGGCGACGGATGTTGGGGTGTTTCCGTGCGCAGGGTGCACTTCAGTCGCCAGTGGTACCTTCGGGTTAGCGGCACCATTCAACACTTTTGGTCTGTAGAAATGGGGCCGGAGAAAGCGGTTTATCGTGCTATCGACCGGGATGGGCGCGTTTTTGACGTATATCCCGAGACCGAGCCCGAAGCTGAGGAAGCCAGGGCGGTATTCGCAGCGATGGGCGGCCAGCAGTATTATCTCTCCAATACAGCCTACGTCATCGAGGGTTATAGCGGAGTCGGCGACACATGGAAAGGTGGAGAGACGCGAATCACGCTGCGGAATATATCTGATCAGCCCGCCCGGTTTACGCTCACGATGATGGAAAACAATACCACGCACAGAGCAGAAGGTTTTCCCAAGGAACCAGTGGCTTTGCATCCGGGCGAGGAGAAGACACTGACGGTTGGCTTTCATCCCGCAGCGCAGCGGGAGTTGCCGAGAGATGAGGCGGAATTCCGGATCGTTCTTGAAATGGACGTCGATCAACCCGGCGGCCTGCCTCCGGTCAAGTTCATTGCTTATCCGCCGGTTCGTATCCGCGAATGAAATATGTGGACATGCTGCGACGGCGGATGAGACCGGCTGCGCAACTCTCAAAGCAACCACTGCTTATCAGCCACATCCCCGCGTTTTGGAAATGCCGGGAGCCCCTGCCATCATCCGCACCGCGCCCGATGAGGCGGAGCTCAGGGGCGGGTTGAAAAATAAATGTGCTGCCAGTCTCACGCAATGTGGAGAATATTGTAAACGTCTACCCGCACGATTCGGAATCCGGCACCGTCCTCTTCCCACAACTCCAAACCCTATGCAGCCCCGGTGGGCCGGAGTTGATCTCCGAGGCCGATGGCAGCATCGGCGTTAGCTTGTTTGATGTAACGTAACACTTTTGGGTTGAGTTGCTCGGCGGATCTCCCCTAATAGTAAATCGTGTGTCGTTTGATCTGCCTTCCTTCTTGTTAAATCCATTTCTGTTCCGTGCACATCCTCCTTCGATCCTCCTGGCAAACTGTTAACATCGGCGATATCTCACACACGCCCGGCGCTCTTGCCCTGTTTGAGCGCGTTCTTCCCGCTGAAACGCAGGTGACCCTTTGGCCGGGAAGTGTTGATCGCGGCGTGGAAGAAATGTTGCGAAGGCGATTTCCCGGCCTTGAGATCGCGAAGGGTAAACTCGACGACGACGGACACCCGGATTCAGCAGCGTTGCGAGAGGCGTTTGCCAGCGCCGACATTTTAGTGCATGGCTCGGGTCCCTCGCTGGTCGCTGGAGATCACGTGCGTGCGTGGAAACGTCTTACTGGAAAACCTTACGGATTTTTAGGGATCACATTGGACCAACCCTCCGAGGCGGATCTTGGGCTGGTCGAAGATGCTGCTTTCCTCTACTGCCGGGACTCCGCAACGCTGGATCAAGTTCGCGGGCGGCTCGTTCGTTGCCCCGTGGTGGAATTTGGTCCGGATGCCGCATTTGCCTGCGATCTTCGCAACGAAACCGCAGCAGAAAATTACCTCAGACTGATGGGATTGGAGACCGGACGGTTTTTGGTGGTAATTCCGCGGCTGCGCTTCACGCCTTATCATGAAATTCATCACTATGAGCCGGGTGAGTCAGCCAGGGCCAAAGCAGTGTTGAGCACGGAAATGCTGGAGCATGACATGGAATTACTGCGCAAATTGATCACCGCGTGGATCGGCGAAACCGGGATGAAAGTTTTGCTGGCGCCGGAAATGACGTATCAAATGAAACTCGCACGGGAGGAGCTTTACGAGAAGTTGCCCGCAACGCTGCAAGCGCAGGTTGTGGTCAGGGATGATTACTGGTTACCCGATGAGGCGACTTCGGTCTACGCCAGAGCGGCTGGACTGGTCAGTCTGGAAATGCATTCGCCCATATTGGCAATTGGTGCAGGTTGTCCTGCGATCTACGTGAGGCAGCCCACCGATACTTGCAAAGGGCGGATGTGGAACGACGTCGGACTTGAGGAATGGATTTATGAGATCGACCATGTCACGCCGGAAGATCTGATCGAGGCCGCACTGGTTTTTGCCCGCCAGCCCGACGTGTCGCGCGGCAAAGCGATAGCTGCTCACGCCCGTGCCGTTGCCGCACTGGAAACCGCGGCAGGCTGGTTAAATCAGTTTTCCTCCAGCCTATGAATGCTTCCATCCTATCTCCCGACAAGCATCTGCGGCTGGCCTTCGATATTCACGATCATGTGTTAGATCGTGCGCTTCGCGAGGGAGAGAAGCAGGCGGTGTTTTTTGCGCTGCACCCTTCGAAAGGAAAAGGTTTGGGCAGCGGCGGGAGTGTGGACGTTGTTTTCCATGCCCATCACGTATACAAGCGCTTCTGCCGGGTCGAGTTCGGCAGAAAGTTCCTCGTTTCCTTCGATCACCTGCAGATCCTGCACATGCAGGGCAATGATGGCGTCGCGGTAGGGCACGGTGCCGGGGCGGGGAGGAGGGGAGAGATCCGCCGCACGTCCCGTGATCCGGATCCGCGTGGCTGCGCTCTCATCCTGGAAACCCGGAGCATCGCTCCAGAATGGTAACCAGCCGTCGGCTGCCCAGGCACGGATCCTTCATATAAAGTTCATCCAGAATTCATAATTTCCACTTCTTCGATAGTTTCTTTCACTGGTTTGTAGTTGAGCGCTGAGCTGCTCACTCCCAATAGCTTGCATTGTTCTCTGACACTGTCGGGATGATTTTTGTCGACCATCTCGGCACGGTTCACAGGCCTGGCTGTCTGGAATTTTTTTCCATAAAATCCAGTTTCACGGTGAGTTCGCCGATCTTGGAGTGGAGCTTCTCGCGCTCGGGTTCAAAATCCTCGCTGCTGCTTCCTTTCCGGCGTTCAAATACCTCGTTGGCACCTTGGGCCAGTGTTCGCTTCCACTCCAGAATCTACGCGGGATGAATTTCATATTCTGCTGCGATATCATGGGTGGTCTTGCGCCCTTGGAGCGCTTCGAGCGCCACACGGGCTTTGAATGTAGGGTCGTGTCGTCTGCGTTTTGCTTTTATTGTAATGGTCTTCAGGTTGTGGTTTTCCACCCCCTCATACCATCGCTATTTTTAGCTTAGCCTCTGGCCCTAATTCCGGGGTCCACCTTACATTGTTTAGGGTCCACTGCACCCAGACTCGGCACTGCAAGGTATCGTGGTCAAACGGCGGGAAGTTTAACTGGGTTTGATCAGGATTTACCTTCACTGCGTAGGCCTTGGGCTTGCTCCCTGCGTTTATTCAGGAGTGTTTCCGCATATTCGTAGAGCTCCATGTCATATCGGGATTCATCCTCCATCAGGCGGCGGAGATCCGGGGAGATTGCCTGGAACGGCGTATCATGACTGTTCTCCCGGGTAATTTCCGGCGTTGGAACGCCCAAGTGCTGGAAGATGAGGTCCGCAGATTCCGCAAACCGCTCCACAGTACCGACAACGACCATGGAGTCCAGCCGCGCTTTGGCAAGCTCAAAGAGGATATCCATCTTTCGTGGAGGGTGGATGAAGTCCTTGGCCAACAGCGGGTACGTGTGGCCACGAAAATCCGCAGGAAGGTCATAAGCCGGGGAGATCTCGCAACCAAGAACGCGGGTCTGGAAGTTATTCATGATGACCGGGCAGATGCGACTTTGCATGGCGCGCCGGAGGGGGGGTAATGTATCCCAAGCCCGGTGGATGCTGCGGGCCACGCGGGGGATCAACCTGCCGGCCAGCGGGTCGTCCCGCTCACAGTGGCGCAAGAGGGAGGTGAATTGCGCAATAGGGTGGCGCAGCAGGGTGACGGTGGGCAGATTCCGGTCCATGAGTTGGGGAAGCAGGGAGAAGAAGTGCCCGGTGTAGCAGCGGTAGCGTGGGACTTGATCCGCGCGAAGTTTCAGCAGCTCGCGTGCAGTGTGGGCGGGAATGCTCTCCTCCGGAGCGTATGCGCGGCGGATCATTCCGGCCAGGGAGGTCCCGGCAGTCTTGGGAATGTGGAAGAAGTGGATCTCTGTTTGCGGGCTTTTCACGGGTTAGCGGGCTTGCGCTTCAGGTAATCTGATAGGGCTTCCAGGCAAAAGGCGGTTACCATCTGGGGGCAGCCCCAGGTGCGGAAGCGAATCCTGCCAGCGTAATAAAAGGCCCGGTTGGGCCAAGCACCATCCTCCAATTGCTGTCCGCAGAGGTAGCCAAAGGCGCGCGGCAGACAGCCGGACTGGGGTGCCCAGTGGGAGAGCACCTTTGTTGCCAGGGCTGTTTCCAGTGAATTTGAGCCATAAGACCCATCGCCCAGCTGCCAAGCCTCAAGGCGCTGGACGATGAGGCCGCGCAGTCCTTCGAAATCCCGGAGACCCGATGCAGAACAACGCACGATGGCGTAGTAGAGTGCATAACTGCTCTGGTAGTAGCGATCTGCCTCTTCCTCCGTGCCTTCGCGGACGACGCGCCGGATCCACCGTGCAATGGAGCGGGTGCGCCACGGAGCCTGGAGCCAGAGGAGTGCATTGGCATTCGCAACTGCGTCGATTTCATCCTCTCGGACCTGAGTTGAGTTGAAATAACTCTCCAACCGCTCCGGATCGCGGTGGATGAGTGCCAGCCCCTCTCGTGCGGCAAACCGAAAGCGGTGCCGTGGGCGGCGAATCATCCATGTGTAAAAACGGCCATCTGGAGCGCGATTCCCCATGAGGATGGAGCGTGCCGCTTGCTCTGTAGCGGTCTGAGGGCGACCAGCTTCCTGCAGCGCGTAGCGGACGCAGGAGGTATCATCCACATCCGGCGGCATATTCAGGTAGCCTGGATGTTCTTTGGTCCAAAATCGCCAGATCCCGCTTGGCATGGCTTGCGCCTCCAGGAAGTCGGCCCCGCGAGCGATGATCTTTTGCGCCAATTTTTTCTTCTTCATACCGACGAGGCTGGAGATCACCTGGGCGGTAGCGAAGACAGAAGCATCAGGCGTGAGGTCCTCTCGCATGTCCACGTCCGTAGCCCAGTAGGAGAGGAACTCCCCTGAGGCTAGTTGCTGGGCGGCCACGTTTCGCAGTCCCAGATCCACGGCGATTTTTGCACGTGATTGTAATGTTGGGTCCGTATCGGTGGCGATCATTTAGCGTTTGGGTTTAAGATGGCGAAGATGGGTGAAGACACGCGCGAATCCATCCGGGAACAGCAGCAAGTGCAGGGGCACGAGAATGAGGGCCAAAGGAGACTTCTGGGCCAGGACTAAAATGTACGTCAACGGAAAGAAAGTGACGTAATACTTGAAGAGCAGGAAGCGCGCGGGCTCCCGGTAATGGACCAGGACCACGTGGAAGCCCAGGCGGATATGCATGGCCCAGAGCGCCGCACCGTAGATGGCAAGGAGCAGCGCACCCCACCAACCAGCCGTCAGGTAGAGCAGAACCAGTAGGCCAATCAGCTCCATCGGGAACATAGAACGGGCAAGGCGGCGCACGCCTTCAACACCCATCCGGACGGCAAGGGTACGGACCTTGGCTTGGCGGTCCGCTTTGTAATCCAATAACTGGTGAGTGAGGATTCCACGCACGCCGAGGCTTATCGACCAGATGCCAAGGGCGACCCAGACCAGGGGGGACATTGGCACGGCCACAAATTCATGGATGTAAAATGCGGTCCAGAAGGTGGGGAAGACCTGCCCTCCTGCCGCATCCGCGAGGACGCCGGGGAGGCCGCGCCGCTTCCAGCGAAGCGGTTGAGCGGAGTAACCCGTGTAGACCAGCCAGTTTGCCGCATAGATGCCCAGTGCCAGTGGGGAGGGCGCCAGAAGAAAACCAGCCCCCATTCCCAGGACGGCACAGCCTGCCAAGGCGGTGATTTTGAAACGAGGTGAACGTTCCGCCATCCGGTTGGGCTTCCCGGCCCGCTCATCGTCTGCCTCATCTGTTACATCATTGAGGATGCTGACGTAGGCTGCCACGGGTACTACCCCCGCGAGGATAACCAGGAGGTGGGGCCACAACTCCGGGAACGACATCCCACCTGCAGAGGCCACCAGGCAGGCCACGCCCAAAAAGGTGGGCACCTTATGCTCCCACCAGGTGGCCGCACGGGAGATGGCGACCAACTCGCTCCACCACGAGGTGCGACGAGCAGTCAGACTCTCAGTCATACCATGCACACCTCGTGTCGTCCATTCCCAGGCGATGCTGATGCCGCATAGCCTCTGTGCCACAACGCGTGGATTGCGTCCGAGTAGTCGCAATTTTTAAACTGCTGCGCCACTAGAACTGGACCTTCTTCCACTACCCGCCGCGCCAGCGCCGCATCACCCGGTACCTCATTCAGCGCCTTGACGGCGGCAGTTATGCACTGGTAGGGGATCACCCGTCCAAGGCCCGTGTCCCTGACCAGATCCCGGCACCCCTGATACTGGTCAAAGCAGATCACAGGAATCCCCATATAAAAGGCCTCCAAAACCACGCTCGGGAACGGGTCGATCCGTGAACACAGGAGAAATGCATCCGCCATGGCGAGGTAGGGCCGGATATCCGGGCACTCCGGGATATGGATCAGGCGGTCAGCAATCCCTGCGACCTCAAGATCATGGATGCCCATGGAGAATGGGTAGACTTCGGTCACGCGTCCGATCCACACGAAGCGCGTGTTGGATGCATGTGGGGAATGCAAAGCGAACTCATGGATCAAAGCGACCAACCAATCAAAGCCCTTGCGGATATCCACCGTGCCGCAGCACATGATGAGGCGCGTTTCTTCGTTCAGACCATGCAGAGCATGGAATTCGCGGGCCGTTCGCTCATAGCTCGAAGCATCCAGTGGGGGCTTCTCCATGAGGTAACAACCCTGTGGGATGACGCTCCAGCTCGGGACGGGATGAGCGGCAGTGTGAAGACCTGACATGGCCAGGCATTTCTCCTGCACGTCCTTGCATGGAAACACCAAGGTTTCGCAGGCCGCGAAGTATTTTCTGATGCAGTCTGGATCTGTGACTGGCGGGTACTCGTGGACCAGGGCCATGATGGAAAAACCGGCATTCCGGCAGGATATGCCTAACTTATGGGGTACTACGGAATTCACCAGCGCCGTTGGTGAGGCAAGTTTCCTTAGCCGGATCAGAAACCGGGCCAGATCCTCTGGATAAGTCTGCTCTGCGAAGTCCATGTTCGTGAGTACGTGCTCGCAGCACTCCTGAAAATCTTCCAGGAGCGCGTCATCCGGTCCTTGGCTGAGCAGGACAATCCGTCGCCCGAAGCGCTGGTTAAAATGCCTGAGCAGCCCCAGAAGGATCAAGGGCACCCTTTGCGGGTGAGCTCATGCGTGACTGCGACGAGAAGGTCGTTTTCTCCGACTGGCTGCCGAGACTCCAGATGCTGAAGCACCCTGGCAAACTGGAGTGGCCCTTGATTGGCATCACGAAGATTTAAGCCCATGGATTTCAGCATCCGGATGCGAGGCAACGTCGGCGGGATCTTCGGAAAGACTTCGCCAGTGGCACAAATCCGGATCTGGAAGGTACGTGCATTTTCCCGGGGTCTCAGCCAGTCGGAAGGCACAGCCAGAGTGAATCCGTAGCCGCCGGGTATACTTTCCCGGGCCGAGGGACCATCCGCTACCGCAAACGCCACTTCATTCCCTTGGTCATCGATCAAGGCAACGCGGAAGTGCAAGTCCGGGCGTTCCGGGGCATAAACGCCACCAACGATACATGTGCCGCGAGTACCGAAATAGAAACGGGAAATCGTCATCTTCTGCCCCCGCTTCAATAGGCGCTCAAGTAGTTGCATCATGTTTTGGTATTTCTTTTCCTTGCCCCGCAAAGCATTTCCGCTCACCCCTTCTTCTCTTGTTAGCGGGCCGTTTAGATTATAAATTAGCTGTATTAAGGTCAAGTCATTACACTGCTTTGAGTATTGCGCTTGTCTCCGGCGCGGTGGTGATTAAGTTCCATCCCGTGCGTTTGGCAAATTTTCATAAATCCTGGGGCGTTGGGAGGGCATTGGTGCTCTGGGTGCTGGTTTTGCTTCTGCTCTGCTTGCAACCCGCTGTTGCACAGGATTCGGTGACCCGGAATCTTCTCCGCCTGGCAGGATTCTTTCAAGAACCGGAGGAGCAGGCAGCGGACGCGTTGGAATGGAACTCGCTTCCGCAGGAGGTGAATTTGCGGGAAGAAGTAGAAGACCTCGGGGTCAATTTTATCCAACAGGGCATGCGCAATTCCTGCGCGGCATTTTCTGCCACCAGTATGCTGGAGCTTCAGCTGAGACGGCTCGGGATTGAGATCGACCTTTCTGAACAATATGTGCTCTGGGCGACAACACGCTTCGGCGCGGATCCTTCGATGGGCCTCACTACGCCGCAGCTCTCACGGGCGCTATCTACGCATAAAATCTGCACGGAAGAATTCATGCCCTATAAGCGCGGTGACCAAATCATGGAACCCTCAAAAGAAGCGTTAGCTCAAGCTGCCGCGATGCCGGAGATCCGAATGCTCGAGGTGTTGCCTCAAGCCGGAAGAATGGGTTTTTCGCCTGGAGACATTTTGCTTATCTGCCAACGGTTGGCGCAGTATCAGCCTGTGTGTTTGTCAGCACGGTGGGCGGAGGATGGAGGAACACTGAGCCGGGATTTTGTGCTGCAGAACTCAGAGACCAGCATTTTTCATATGGTTCTGGTGATCGGATACGTGCTTAGCCCTGATGACCCGATGGATGGGCACTTACTCATTCGCAACAGTTGGGGATTGCGCTGGGGAGATTTCGGATATGCAAAAATCCCATTTTCCTACCTCGAGAGGTATGGGGCCGAAGCAATCGCATTTGAATTCCATTGGGATGAAGCTCCACCCGGCGGCAAGGAGTCTGTGGATGATTCTTTGGAATTGGCCGGGAAATTTGCTGACTTTTTATCGCTACAGGCCGGCATTGCGGTTCTGGCATTTTTTGTGGGGCTGACAGTATGCGGGCGCGCTTTTGGAAGTGTTGAGAAAGGTGCATGGGGAATGCTGCGATATGCAATTTCATTTGCCTTCTTGTATCTGGTGCTCACTCATCTGAGCTTTGAGGTGTT